>CAYSZU010000005.1:0-39036 GCA_964435635.1 uncultured Muribaculaceae bacterium | reverse complement strand
GCCACCATAATAGTATAATGCGAGCTAAAACTAGTTCGTTTTTATTTTTGATTATGATATAATTGGAATAAATAAATAGTAAGGGTGATTTAACTTGGATGAGGTAAAATACAAAGAAACTCTAAATAATTTAAAAAAAACATGGCAGTATGCGCGTAAGAATAAAAAACCGTTATATATATATTTAATCTTATCGGTTTTATTAAGTATTATTTCATCAGTAATTCCAATTGTTTCAGCAAAAGTTTTATTGAGCCTAACTGGATATCAATTCAGGCAATTAATTATTATTGCCACAATAGTTTTTATAATTGAGATTTGCCGAAATATTTTTAGGTACTTCGCTAGCAGAATGTCACAAATATTTTTCCGTGAGACGCTGGTTGATATTCAATTATCAATTGCTCGGGAAACTATCCAACTAGAATCAAGAGCAATTGATAAAAACTCATCAGGGACTTTTATTGATCGTTTGAATAAAGACTCAAATGAAATTGCTGATATATTTAATTGGATTAATCAATTTTTTTCTGACTTTCTATCTAATATTGGTATTCTAATTGCTGTTTTTATTATAAGTCAGCAAGTTTTTATATATTTTTTAGTTGGTTTAATTGTTCTATTTGTGCTCAAGAAAATTAGAACACAAAAGTTTTTCGCCCGAGATAAAAAGTTTCGTGAATTATCAGAGAAGAATACAGGGATTATAACCGAACTAATAAGGGGTATTAAAGATATAAAGTTATTAAACGCTAATACTATTTTTACTGAAAAAATCGCTCTTAAACTGCAAAAGTCTAATGAGGAAAGATACCAGATGACATCGATTGCCAGAAAATATGATTTAGTAACGGGGTCAATTGAAGATTTGATGTCTTTATTATTTATATTTCTAGGAATATGGTTAGTTACAGCAAGTTTATTAACTATTCCAAGCTTTGTAATTCTTTATATGTACCAATCTAAGGTATATAATTTGCTTTACACGACCGCATGGCTTTTAGAAATAACAAAAAAATTTAATTTAGCGGCGGGTAGGGTTTTTGAAATTACGGATGGTCAAGTATACAAAAAAGAAAAATTCGGGCCAACAAAACTTGATAAAATAGTAGGTAATTTTGAATTTAAAAATGTATCATTTGCTTATGATGAAGAGATGCCTGTTCTTAATGATTTAAGTTTTAAAATTAAAGCAAATGAAACCGTTGGGTTTGTTGGTAAAAGTGGGAGTGGGAAGACGACTATTTTTAGCCTTTTAACAAAATTATATGATGTTAATAAAGGTGAAATTCTAATTGACGGAATAAATATTAATGAACTTGATTGTGATTCGATTAGAGGAAATATTTCAATTATAACGCAGAACCCATACATTTTTAATTTCTCAATCAAAGAGAATTTAAATGTTGTTAAAAAAGATTTAACGGAAGAAGAAATGATTGAAGCTTGCCAAACAGCTTGTATTCATGATTATATCATGACTTTACCTGAACGGTATGACACCGTCGTAGGTGAAGGAGGGTTAACTTTATCGGGTGGCCAAAGGCAAAGATTAGCAATTGCACGGGCCTTAATTAAAAAAACTGAAATAATTTTATTTGATGAAGCCACTAGTGCTTTAGATAACGAAACGCAAAAACAAATTCAACAAGCAATTGTTAACATGAAAAACAAATATACAATTTTAATCATTGCGCACCGATTATCAACTGTAATTAATAGTGATCGGATTATCGTTATTGATAAAGGCTCGGTTATTGCTTCAGGAAAGCATCAGGAATTATTGAAAAAAAGTGCGGTTTATAAAAAGTTATATGAAACCGACCTTGTAATAAACGGTGATAAAGAAGTAACTGAAAAAATATCTAAGATAATAAAAGCTGCTAAAAAATAAGTAGTGGCATATTAATTGTTTAAAAAATCTTATTATGTGTTAAAATATTGGTGACATTGCCCAGTCGCCAAGTGGTAAGGCAGCGGACTCTGACTCCGCCATTCCGTAGGTTCGAATCCTACCTGGGCAGCCAATTATGAGGTGAAGAAATGAATAGAGAAGAATATAGTAAATTGTTGTTACCGGATGTTAAAAATTCGGTAGACTACTATGAAAAGTTGTACCCAGAAAGGAATCTTCCCCAGGGAGCTTTTGTAACTCGCTTTGGACCAAGTCCTACGGGATTTGTTCATATGGGTAGTTTATATACATCTTACTCTTGTTTAGCGTTTGCTCGTCAGACTAATGGGGTAGCTTACTTACGAATTGAAGATACTGATCAAAAAAGAGAAGTTGAAGATGGTGTTACCGGTATCATTAGTGATTTTGATCATTTAGGAATTAAATGGGATGAAGGCCCAACTCAGGGTGGTCAATATGGCCCTTATGTTCAAAGTGAACGAGGGGACATATATCGTGCTTATGCCAGCAAACTAATTGTTGCAGATCAAGCGTATCCTTGTTTTTGTTCAGAGGAAGATTTAAGCGCGCAAAGAAAAATGCAAGAAGAAAAAAAATTCCGCCTTGGTTACTATGGTCACTATGCTAAATGTCGTAATTTAACTATGGAAGAAGTAATTAAAAAAATTAATAACGGTGAAAAATATGGGATTAGAATGAAATCACCAGGAGATTTTAATAAAAAAGTGATATTAAATGATTTAATTAAAGGCAAAATCGAAATGCCAGAAAACGATTTAGATCATGTTATTATTAAAAGTGAAGATGGTTTACCAACTTATCATTTTGCCCATGCAGTTGATGATCATTTAATGCACACCACCCATGTTTTAAGAGATGACGGTTGGGTTTCCAGTTATCCAATTCATTGCCAAATGTTTCAGTTACTAGGCTTTAAATTGCCAGAGTACGGTCATATAGCTCCCATTACTATTAGAGATGGTAATTCGGTTCGTAAATTAAGTAAAAGAAAAGATCCTGAAGCAGCTATTAGTTATTATTCTAAATTAGGAGTTCCTAATGAAGTTATTAAGTTATACTTAGCTTCAGTTAATAATTCTAATTTTGAGGAATGGTATACAAATAATCCCGATAAAACTGTTGAAGATTTTACTTTTGAATTTAGTAAAATGCCAGTTGGCGGATCACTGTTTGATATTGAAAAACTAATGAGTATTGCTAAAATATATTTTAGTCGTCAAAAAAGTGAAGATATCTATGAAAAACTATTAACTTATACTAAAGAATATGATCCGGAATTTTATCAATTATTAAAGTCTTACAAAGAAAAAACCATTGCAACCCTAAGTATTGAAAAGTATGTTCCAAGACCAAGAAAAGATATCGGCTCATATAGTGATTATAAAAAGTTTAGCTGGTATATGTATGATGAACTACTTACAACAAAGGACTATGAAAAAGTTACCATTAAAACCTTTTATAACGTTGAATTATTAGTTGATTATATTGATAATTATTATGATAATAACAACGATAAAGAAGAATGGTTTAATAAAATAAAAGAACTAGCAGCTAAATATAATTTTGCTCGCGAAGTAAAAGAGTACAAACAAAATCCTGATAATTATCAAGGTCATGTTGGTGACGTTTGTGAATTAATAAGAGTTGCGGTGACTACTGAAGCAATGACACCTGATTTATATGAGATTCTTAAAGTCTTAGGAAAAGACAGTATAAAGAAAAGAATTAATATGTTCGGAGATTATATTAAATAAACTCCTTTCTGACCCGTTGGTGAAGCGGTCAAACACGCCACCCTCTCAAGGTGGTATACATGGGTTCAAATCCCATACGGGCCACCATTTTATAATAATGATCACTATTAATAGTGATTTTTTAATGCTATAATAATTTTAGGAGGTTTTGCGATGGATTTTGAAAATTTAGCAGATGCTGTTTTATATTCTCAGTTAGAAGGTAAAAAGTTTATTGTCCAATTATTTGAGAACTTTGATGCTCTTCTTGGAAAAGACTTTGAAGTCGGTGAATATTCGGAAGAAGATAGATCAAAATGTTTTTTCTTTCTAACTTATGATGAGGCGGAAGATTTTCGCCATAATAGTATCTTGAGTACTTTGGCAAGTATTGTTAGAACAACGACTATTGATGTTGATAAATATGTGGAAAATAAACTTCAACAAGAAGTTGATTCTACCCCGAAAATAGTTTTAAAAAAACCAACTGGCGATTAAGTTTAGAAATTTAATTCTTTTTATTAATCAACAAAGAAAGCTTTTTAGCAAGGTTAATAAAAGCCTATATTGATTGAATAATTCCGCTTAATATGTTAGAATATCGGCTGTAGCCATTAAGAGCTATTCAGGGGTTTAATGATGAAAAAAAATTGTAGTATTATTTATAATCCAGCAACGGCTAGTTTTAACGAAAAAGTTCTTAACCAAACAGTGGGAGTTTTTTCTCAAGAATATAATGTTAATAAAAAAAGAAGTGAGTATGCTGGTCATGTTTTATCTTTAGTTAAAGAAGCTAACGAAGAAAGTGATTTAGTTGTTACTTATGGCGGTGATGGTACTTTTGGTGAAGCTGTTACTGGCATTTATAACGAAGAACAAAAAGCTTTATTGAGTCATATTCCAGCTGGCACTACGAACGATTTAAAAAGAAACTTTAAATTAAGTAGTTCGGCGGCTAAATCAGCCGAATTAATCTTAAATGGTGAAGAACAAGAAATAGATATTTTTACTTTAAATAACGTTGCTTTTGCTTATGTTGGAGCCTTTGGCCTTCTAGCTAATGCTCCATGTAATACATCAGCTAAATTAAAGGCTAAAATAGGTCATTTAGCATATTTAATAACTGGAGGTAAAGAATTTTTCTCAACTCCACCAGTTTATAACATTACTTGTCAGGCTAATGGCTTAGAATGGCAGATGGATTGCCTAACTGGTATAATTACTAACTCAATTGGTTTTGGGGGTATGAAGTTACTAAGAGATATTGATTTAAATGATGGCTTAATTGAAGTATCTTTAATCAGAAATATTAGTCGTAAGGAAATGCTTATGATTGGCCGAGATATTATTTTAAAGCGTTTTGATATTAATAACTATAAGCAGCAAATTGTTCATCTAAAAACTAATCATGCTAAAATAACTTTTAATAATCAAATTCCAGCTGATGGTTTTGATCTTGACGGGGAAAACCTTGATGTTTTACGCAATAATCAGCAGTTTGACGTTACTTTGGGCCGAAAGTTAAAATTATTACTGCCAAAAAGATAATTTTTTGTTATTATAGATTTGAATGTTATTATTCAAATAAAACGCCGTCTTAGTTAAGTGGTATAACGAAGCCATGGTAAGGCTTAATCATAAGTTCGATTCTCATAGACGGCACCATATTAATTACAACACCTAGCAATTAAAGCTGGGTTTTATAATCTAAAATAGGGAAAAGAGGGCATTGTATTCAACACAAGCGAAGAATTAAGGCTAAAAGTAATCAAATTAGCCCTATTACAACTAAATAAAGAATATGTTTGGGGAACAAATGGTCCTCAAACTTTTGACTGTGCTGGTTTAACCTGGTACATTTATAATACCATCCTAGGGATTGATATTAATGAAGAAGGAATTGGTAAGAGTACAACAACAAGACAAATGACTAGTAAATATGGAAAACTTAAGCAAATTGAAGAGAATTCGTTAAATAAATTAGCAATTGTTGATCAAATGATGGCGGGGGAATTATTATTCTTTCATCGTCAGTCTTTAAAAGCCACTGAACCAACCGCTGATAACTATTATCCTGGTCATTGTGGCCTTTATCTTGGCGCCAGAAAGATAATTCATGCGACTCGTAAAGATAATTGTGTTTCTCTTAGCAATTTAGATGAAAATAGCTATTGGTTAAGTAAATTTGTTGGTCATAAGGATATTTTAGCTGATGATTCAGCTGTCAAAACACTTACTTTACACCCTGATTTTAAAAATATCAGCCATCCTTTGGAAAAAGGTTTAAAATAGATATTGAGAATAGGATTTTGACAAATAACAAAATTTATGATATAGTTTATCAATCCAGAGGTGAAAGAATAAGAATGACAAGTGTTAAAGAAAACGAATTTAATAATATCGTTGGTGACATTTTAAATAATAATGAATTTAAAAAATTAGATAATGAACTCCATCATGGAATTACAAGATATGGCCATTCCCTGCGAGTTGCCAAGACTACCTTTCGAATTGCAAAACTTTTTAAAATGAGTAATTTTGTTGAAACAACAAGAGCTGCTTTATTACATGATTTTTATACAAATGATGAATTTGGTTTAAATAATAAAAAGCGAAAAATGCATGATCATCCTTTGTTAGCAGTTAATAATGCGAAAAAGTTCTATGAGCTTAGTCCAGTAGCTGAAAACATTATTAAATCGCATATGTTTCCACTGCGTGGAGAATTACCTAAGTACAAAGAAAGCTGGGTTGTATCTTCAGCTGATAAAGCAGTTGCTTCTTATGAATTATATCGTTTTAAGTTTAGTATGGTACTTAGCATTTGGGTTCTCTTCCTGTTTAATATTATAACAATTCAAAAATAAGGCAATGCCTTATTTTTTTTTGCTTTTTTGGTTGTACAATATAGTAAAATAAGTTATAATTCTATATAGTACAGGAGTGTATCTTATGAAAGTAACGCTAATTGATTATAACAAAATTCAATCGTTAATTTTACCAAGTACAATGTTTGGTAATTATTGGGTTACTGATGCAGCAAATAACAATCTCGTTAATATTTTAGGCCGCGATCAAACTTGGGTTTTAAGAAGTAATTCGGAAGTTAAAATAGTTAATAGTAATGTTAATGTTGATGAAGTTGTTTTAACTGAAAATAGTTTTTATGCCATTAAAAATCAAGTTACTAACCAAACTTGGCTTATTTATTGTTGCCCAGCCTATGATCCGACTTTTACGCAAATGCTAATTAGAGAAAAAGAAAAGTGTGTTATTAGTGTTGGTAACGACTTAAAACCAGCTCCTGAAAATAGCGTTAAAAACAATATTACTTTTAACGATCCTGAAGTTGCTAATAATCAATTTCAAATTAAATGTGAAAATAACATTTGGACAATTACTAATCTTTATGATATTGTCCCTTTATACGTTAATAATTATCGGGTAAAAAGTTCCCATTTAGCAAATGGTGATATTGTTTTTTTCAAAGGTTTAAAACTAGCTATTTTTGGCAACATTTTATTAGTAAATAATCCAGGGGGATTAGTTAAAATTGACCATACATTCTTTATGGAAAAAGAAATTACTAGTGTTGAATATAAGCCACTTGAAGAAGATAGTGATACTTTAGTAGAAGTTTTTGCCAAAGAAGATTATTTTTTAAGACCACCAAGATTTAAATTAGGGATTGAACCTAAGGTGTTTCAACTTGATGAACCGCCAAGCAAAGAAAAAGTCGAAGAGATGCCAATTATTTATACTTTAGGAACGATGTTTGTAATGGCTATTTCTTCAATGGTAACAGGAATTTATGCTTTATTAAAAGTTATTAGTGGGGAACAGAGTATGGCTGAGGCCTTACCTTCGTTACTAGTTGTTTTTTCAATGCTAGTAGGAATGATGGTAATTCCTGTTATGACGCAGCGCTTTACTAAGAAACAGAAAATTGCCCGTGAAAAAAAACGGCAAGAAAAATATGGTTTATATATTGAAAATTTAAGAGAAACGGTTAATCTTGAAATAAGAAAACAAAAACAAATTTTAATCGATAATAATGTACCTCTTAAAGATTGTGCTAATACTGTTCTTTATAAGACTAGAAACTTATGGGAAAGAAAAATTGAACATAGCGATTTTCTTGATCTTAGATTAGGAATTGGTAATTGTGCTCCTTGGATTGAATTAAAAGCCCCTGAAAAGCGTTTTACAATGGATGAAGATAATCTAAGAGATATGGCAATGAAATTAGTTGAGGAAACGCGCGACATGGAAAACGTGCCAATCACAATTAATTTTGCCCAAAAGAATATTAGTGCGGTTATCGGTAATTATCCGATTACTAAATTATTTATTGATGGCCTAATTTTACAAATGATTACTTATCATAGTTATGATAATCTAAAGATTGTTATTTTTACTAACGATAGTAATAAACGAGATTGGGAAAAAATTAAAAACACCCCTTTTTGTTGGGATAATGGAAAGAATATTAGATATTTCGGAACAAATACTGATGAGATAAGTCAAATATCAACTGTTTTGGAAGAAGAATTACGTAGTCGCCGGGAAATAGAGAAAGATGAAGGCGATTATAAGAGTTTTATGCCATATTATGTTGTTTTTATCGATGATATTGCCGCCATTAGAGGTGTTGGAATTGTTAGCGATTTACTAAAAACAACAATTAATTATGGTTTTAGTTTAATAATTAATACTTCTAAATTAAACTTATTACCAAACGAATGCTCAACGTTTATTAATGTTGATCGTAGTTCAGGTGGAATATTTGAAAACGAATTAATATCTAATAAAAAATATTCATTTGTTCCTGATTTCCCAACCTTTTATTTAGATCCTTGTTTTAAGGTAGTTTCAAATATTCCGATTGATTTAGCAGCCGGAAAATATGTTTTACCACGTAGTTTATCTTTTTTAGAAATGTATAACATTGGTAACGTTGAACAATTAAACTCATTTAATCTATGGAAAAGTAATGATCCAACAACTTCTTTACAAGCCCCAGTAGGAGTAAATGAAAATGGTGAATTGTTCAAACTTGATTTACATGAAAAATCACATGGTCCACACGGCTTAATTGCCGGAATGACTGGTTCAGGTAAGAGTGAATTCATTATTACTTATATTTTATCAATGGCAGCTAATTATCATCCTAATGAAGTTAATTTTGTCTTAATTGATTATAAAGGTGGCGGTTTAGCTGGGGCTTTTGAGAATAAAGAGACCGGGATTAAATTGCCTCATTTAGCGGGGACAATTACTAATCTTGATATCAATGATATTAATCGTAGTTTAGCTTCTTTAGAAAGCGAATTAAAAAGAAGACAAAGGGCATTTAATGAAGCTCGTGACATGTTATCAGAGAGCACTGTTGACATATATAAATATCAAAAATTATACCGTGAGGGAACTGTTAAAGAGCCAATTTCTCATTTATTTATTATCAGTGATGAATTTGCGGAGTTAAAAGTACAACAACCCGAGTTTATGGATCAATTAATAAGCACGGCTAGAATCGGTCGTAGTTTAGGGGTTCATTTAGTTTTAGCTACCCAAAAACCATCAGGAGTTGTTGATGATCAGATTTGGAGTAACAGTAAATTTCGAGTTTGTTTAAAGGTTCAAGATAAAAACGATAGTATGGATATGATTAGAGTTGGTGATGCGGCTAATATTAAAGAAACTGGTCGTTTCTATTTACAAGTTGGTTATAATGAGTATTTTGCTTTAGGCCAATCTGCTTGGTGTGGCGCCCCATATTATGAAATGGAAAAAAGGAAGAAAAAAATTGATACTTCAATCAACTTTATTGATAACTTAGGTTTTCCAATAAAAACAGTTGAGAGCAGTAAAAAATCTGCTTATGGTGAAGCCAAAGGGGAAGAATTAACTAATATCTTAAAATATTTGATTGCGATTGCGCAAAAAGAAAACGCAACAGTTAAAAAACTATGGCTTGAAAAAATCCCTGAGTATATTTATTTAGCTGATTTAAAAGCTAAGTATAATTATGAGCCTCAACCGTATAATATTAATCCAATCATTGGTGAATACGATGTTCCATCAGCGCAAATTCAAAATGTATTAACTTTACCACTAACAAAAGATGGTAATACTTTAATATATGGAATTGTTGGTAGTGGTAAGGACTTATTATTAAGGACAATAATCTATTCGGCAATTAGTGAGCATTCAGTTGAAGAATTAAATGTTTATGCGATTGATATGGGGGCAGAAACTTTAAAAAATTTCCAAAAAGCTCCTCATATGGGCGATGTAATTCTTTCGGGGGAAGATGAAAAGATAAGTAGCTTATTGAAATTTATTACGGCGGAAGTTAATCGCCGAAAGAAATTATTCCAAGAGCATGGTGGCGAATATATATCTTATTGTAAGAATAGTGGTCAAAAAGTACCGACGATTATTGTGGCTATTAATCAAGTCGAAGTATTCTTAGAATTATACCCTGATTATGAAGAACCAATCATACAGTTAACAAGAGATTCTTCAAAATATGGGATAGTTTTCATTCTAACGGCTAGTGGCATTAGTAATGTTAGATATAAATTAGCCCAAAACTTTAAGCAGAATATTGCTTTACAATTAAATGACAAATATGATTATACTTCAGTTGTTGGTAATGTTGGAACTGTCTTACCAGCAAAATATGTTGGTCGTGGTTTAATAAATGTTGGTGCAGTACATGAGTTTCAAACAGCATATCCTTGCGAAAAAGATAATTTAGCTGACCATATTATAAAAACTAGTAATGATTTAGCTAAAAGCGCTAAGAGTTTTGCTCCTAAGGTACCTATTTTGCCAGAAAAAGTTACTTATGAGTTTGTTAAGAATCAATTAATTGATCTGAAAAATGTGCCAATTGGGGTCGAAAAAGAATTATTAGAAATCAAGACTCATAATTTTGCTGAACCAGGAGTTATTATTGGGGCCCAAAGTGTAGATTCAACTATTAAGTTTGTCGAAGCTTTATCTTATGAAATATCTTTATTAAGTAATACTAAGGTTATAATAATTGATGCGGAAGAATTACTTGTTAATCCTCTTAAACATTGTGGGATCTTTAATAGTAATTTTGATGAAGCAATTGCAAAAATAAGTGCTAATATGACCAAAGCGTTAGAGGTGATTAATAATAGCGATTCACCAACCAAGAGCTTAGGTCGAGCAGTAGTTATGTTATTTGGCGTAAATGCTTTAAAAAGCAAACTTACAAGTGATAGTATAATACTTTTTGAACAGTTATTCGAAAACGCAAAAGCCACTGAATTATTTACTTTCATTTTAGTTGATAGTATGGATAATATTAGAAATTATGAAACTGATTCATGGTATCAAGCAGTAATTAATTCTAATAATGGGATTTGGATTGGTAATGGAGTGGCTGATCAATTCTCAATTAAGATTACGAAACAATCTCCAGCTTTATATGAAGAAATATCTGATCGCTTTGGTTATAGTATTGTTAAAGGTGTGCCAACCCTAATTAAACTATTAGAATCATATGAGGAATCATTAGATGAAAACTTCGATGTTTTATAAGGAGGAACTATGAATAAAGTTAATATTGAACTTGTTGTTCCAGTAATGGAAAAAAGTTATGATGTTTTAATTCCCGTTAATAAAAAAATTATCGATCTCATTTATTTGCTAAATAAAGCAATTAATGAGATGAGTGACGGTTATTATCCAATGTCAAATAAGTTATCTTTAATCGAAGCAACTTCAGGATTAATTTATGATTTAAATGCTACAGTTAAAGATTGTAAAATAATGAACGGGGCAAGAATAATTTTAGTATAAAGATTTGATATATGAGGTTTATTAATTAAGAATTAGTCATTAATGATTAATTCTTTTTATTTATGAGCAGTTATTGTTTAAACCTGTTTTTGTGTTATAATAAAAAAGTATATTTGTTGATGTCCTCGTAGCTCAGTAGGATAGAGCGATCCCCTCCTAAGGGATAGGTCGTTGGTTCGATTCCAATCGAGGACGCCATTTTAATTTCTATTAATGGAAGTTTAAAAAAATACAATAGTAGTTTTTAAATGACTATGCATAAATAACCAATATATTTTAATTGTTCTTAGAGACTTAATTGTGTATGGCAAACAAGTTAATTATTTAGTAATGATTCTAATGCTATTAGATTAAAAATTGGCGTTGTTATTGTATTTTTCTGAAGTATAGTAATTTTGGTTAAAATGAGATATAATATAATAACTTTTGATTAGGGGGGATTTTATGGATATTAATTTGAATCTATATAAAGTCTTTTATATTACGTCGAAATGTAATAGTTTTATCGAGGCTTCAGAAAAACTTTGTGTTTCTCAACCCGCAGTGAGCAAGCAAATTAAGAATTTAGAAGAAGCTTTAGGAACAAAATTGTTCTATAGAGATAATACGGGATTATCTTTAACGAATGATGGTAAAAAACTAATAGAATACATTGAAAAATCTTATAATTATTTACTGGCTGGAGAAAAGATGATTAAGGATAGTAAGAATATAGAAAGCGGAACACTAATAATTGGGGCTCCTGCACATATTGCCTCGTTCTATCTTCTTGAATACATCGAGAAACTTCAAGAAGAGTATCCTAATATATTTGTAAGAATAATAAACGGATCAACATCACAGTTATTAGAATATTTGCAACAGCATAAAATAGATTTTGTAATAGATAGTTCCCCAATTAAATCCGAAAATAGTAATGTGGTAATTAAACCACTACTATCATTTGAAACATGCTTTATAGTATCATCAAGGGTTAATAGGATACGGTTTGAGAAATTAAATTATATAATGCCATATGAGAGAAGTTCCATAAGAAGAAATCTTGAAAAAGGGTTAAAGGAACACGATATAAAACTCTCGGTGATATTAGAGGTAGAAACAACTGATTTAATAATCAACGCTGTTAAAAAGGGAATAGGTACAGGTTATGTTGTAAAAAGGTCAGTAGAAGAAGAATTGGAAAAAGAAGAATTATTTGAATTTGAGATAGACTATAAACTGCCCGATTTGGAATTAAACCTAATTTATATAGAAGAGTATCTAACTAACTTATCAAATCACTTTATAAACAATTATATCATGAAGTGATTTTTCTCATTTTGATGTATAACTTAAAGTTATGGCGCGCTAATTAAAATGTATAAACAGTTATAACGGAGACGTGCTATAATCTAACTAGGTGAAAAAATGGCAAACATAAAAATAATAGCAATGGATATAGGTGGAACATTACTTAGTGATAACAATACAATTAGCGAAGAAAATATTCGTGCACTTAGTTATGTTAAGGATCAAGGAATGAAACTTGCGTTAGCAACAGCCAGAGAGTATTCTTCTACAAAATATATAAGTCATTTAATCAATTGTGATTATGGTATATTTAGTAATGGGAACCATATTTTAGATATAAATAATTTGAAAAAAATTAAAAGCGGACTGATTTCAACCCATGCTGTCTTGGATATTTACAAATTTTGTCAAGAGAATGATTTATATATTCATTTAAATCAAGAATTTTGCGAAGTTTCTGACAGATTAGAGTATTTTGCTTTAAAACATCACATTTTGAACAAACAATACCCAGATAATTTAAAAAGTAGTTGTTATATTATTGCTGATTTAGAAAACTATATAAAATCAAATCAAAATATTACAAAAATAGTAATAGTATCAACCGATGATTTAAGTAATACAATCAATTTATTGCAAGAAATACTAAACAAACATGGTTTATTTATTACAGAGTATTATCCGAATTTAAACGAAACGATTTTAAATAAAGTTATTAATTATATTGAAATTGGTTCTAGTAATGCTACAAAAGCTTCCGGGCTAAATGAATTAATTAGTATATTAGGTATACCCAGTGATAGCGTTTTAGTTATTGGTGACGGAAGAAATGATATTGAAATGATAAAAACTTTTAAAAATTCTGTGTGTATGTCAAATGGTTCTCAAGAAATTAAGGATTTGGCAAGCTATATTACAAAAAAAGATAATAATAATTCTGGAGTGGCTGAAGCTATATTAAAATTTGTGAAAAGGTGATTTAGATGTTAAAAAAAAATAATAAAGAAATATACGATCTTTTTAAAAATGATAATAAAACAGTTATAATTGCCGGCCCATGTTCCGTTGAATCAAGAGAGCAAATCTTGGATTTAGCAATTAAATTAAAGAGGATGGATGTAGATTTTTTACGCGGTGGCACATTTAAGCCGAGAACAAATCCACATAGTTTTCAAGGATTAAAATATGAAGGATTAGATTATTTGATAGCCGCAAAGAAAAAAACGGGTTTACCAATAATAACAGAAATGATTTCTTTTGATGGAATGGATGATTATTTAGAAAAAATAGACATTATACAAATCGGTTCTAGAAACATGTTTAATTATGATCTATTAACAAAAGCTGGCAAAACTGGAAAACCTATTTTGTTGAAAAGAAATTTAGCTGCTACATACGAAGAATGGCTTATGGCAGCAGAGTATATTTCAATGACAGGGAATAATAAGATTATACTCTGCGAAAGAGGTATTAGAACATATGAAACCGAAACAAGGAACACATTAGATATACAAGCAATTCCTGTCATGAAGAAAAAATGCCGGTTTCCTATTATTATAGATCCATCTCATGCCGCAGGAGACAGTTATATAATTGAATCATCATCATTAGCAAGCGTAGCTGCTGGGTGTGACGGGTTAATGATTGAGGTACATGATAATCCTAATGAGGCATTATCAGATGGTAAACAAGCTTTGAAAACAAGTGAATTAAATGCAATATTAATTAAAATTAAGAAATTAGATAAGATATTAAAATAATTAAATGAAGGGTGATTTTATATGAAGATAGCAGTGGAAGGAATGGATGGAGTAGGCAAAACAACCGTAGCAAAATACATTTCAGATCGATTTAACTGTATATATATTGATAAGCCATTACATTTTTTCTATAATGATGGTCCAGAAGAACAATATGCCGATTTAATGAGAGTAGCAAATAGAATGTATGGTATTAATGATTCGATAATAAAATCATGGTATTTTAGTTTAGGCAATATATATGCGATTCGTCAATTTCAAAATCAGGATATAGTAATTGATAGACATTTGGTTTCTAATTATTATTGGAATGGCGATGAAGCAAGCGAACCTATATTCAGAACGCTTATTGATAGCATTGGTTGTCCTGATATTACTATATTATTGTACGCTACACCACAGACGAGAATGTTGCGATTACATAAAAGAGACCCAAACGATCCGGATTTAGAAGATCCAGACAAAAAAGATGACGGTCATAATAAAATGGTTTACTTTCTTAATAAGTTTGAAATACCATATGTTATAATTAATACTGAAAACAAGACTTTAGATGAAGTGAAAACAGAAACAGAAGAAATAGTAAGTAATATTAAGTTGCAAAAAAGACAAGCCAAAATATTAGAAAAAATTAATGGAGGAAATTAGATATGAAAAATAACAAAAAAGAAGTTAAAAAACTAATAATGGACGAGAAAGGATTGGAACTGTTTAAACAAGACATAATAAAACTCGAAAAAAAATTGGATGATATTAGATTGTACAAGGGGAAAGACGCAATTTTTCAAGGCGATAATTGGCATGATAATCCTACTTTATATCAAACAGAATCTGAAGAAAGAGCTTTGATGGTTCAATTAGCAGATATGAAAAAACAATTAGAAAATATTGAGGTTGTTGAGAGAGATCACGAATCAGATAGTATTCAAATTGGTGATGCGTTAATAATAAACATGATTTTTGCATTAGACGATTCAGAGGAATTAGCAATAAAATTAGTTGGCCGAACAAGTGATTCTGCTTTAGAAGCAGACATTAAAGAAATTTCTGCTGATAGTCCATTAGGAATGGCTATTTATAAAAAAAATATTTCAGATCGAGTTTCATATACAGTAAATGGTAAGCAGATTGACGTAGACATTATTTCAAGGATAGATTTAAATAACAAAGATGAAATGATTAAAAAGAAGAAGTAAAATCTTCTTGATTTATTTAGAAAGACTAAGGTCGATGATGTTATGGAATTATTAAGTCCCGCCAGCAATTTAAAACATATAGAGATTGCAATTAATAGTCAAGCAGATTCTGTTTATGGTGGCTTGAAAAAGTGGAACGCAAGGCATAAAGCTGTTAATTTCACAATTGATGAATACAATTATTTAATTGATGAATTACATAAAAATGGTATTAAGTTTTTCTTGACATTAAATACTTTAATGTTGGATTTTGAAATAGATGAAATAGTTGCTTTTTTAAAAAATAACAAATTACCTGATTCTTTTATAGTTGCAGATATTGGATTAATAGTAGTATTAAAAAAGGAATTTCCAAATGTGCCTTTGCATTTTTCAACTCAATTCGGTTCTCATAACAAGGACGATATCCGTTTTATAGAAAAAGTTGGTGGTACTAGAGCAATACTAGCACGGGAACTTACTTTAAAAGAAATAAATAATTTAAAAATATATTCAAATATTGAGTTAGAATGTTTTGTTTGGGGTTCACAATGTATCAGTTATTCTGGATTATGTTTCTTTGGCTCATTAATTAAGGGTGGCAGTGGTAATAGAGGAAAGTGTATGATTACCTGTAGAGATTTATATATGTGTAACGAAACAAAGGGACACTTTTTATATATCCCAGATTTAGATTGTACGAATTTGATTCCAGAATTAAAAGGACTGGAATGTATTAAATTAGAAGGAAGAAGAAGAAATCCTATCGAAATAGAACAAATTCTAAAAAGGATTAAATCAGGAGCAAAATCTACTTTAGAAAACGGCTTTATTTATGGGAAAACCGTTGATAAAAATCATTTGTTTGAAAAATTTAATTCGAGAATAAAACCTTTATTTAAAAAAAGCGAATTAGAAAGATTATATCCTTACGATGTATTTATGAAATTTGAAAATAATAAACCTATATTAATCACAAATGAGAATAGGGATGATGTATATTATGTTTATTCGGAATACAAAAAAGATTTTAGTATGGAAAAGAAAAATGTATCCTTTGATTTAACTATTGAAGCAAATAGTATTAATGAGATTCTATATGTTAATTTTAAAGGGGAAGGAAAAACGTTTATTGACGAAAAAAAGATTGGAGAAACCCGTGCTATATTTGATATTAATAGTTTTATAAATGATATAGAAAATATTTCTAACACAATAAATGTATATAAAATAATGTATAAAAGAACAAATATAAATAGCGATTACTATATTTCAAGTATAATGCTTCAAGATATTTTTGATTTTTTAAGAGCAGATTGTAAAACCGATGAAAAATTAATGAATTCAACAATATCTATGCAACCACTGAAAAAATTATATATTGAAACAAATGATTTGAAAGTGGTAGAAAAATTTTATAAGGACGATTTTATAAAGATAATTTATAACATCAGTTCAAAGAGTAATCTTATAAAAATAAATCAAGTCCAAGAAAAGTATGCTAGTAGATTAGTATATAAACTACCCTTATTTAATTGGGAAAGCGATGATCTGACAGAGTATTATAAAAAACTTGAAAATGAGGAAGTATTATTTACTAGACTATCTCAATTAGAAGCAACAAAGAATATTATTTTTAAAGACAAACATGTTGATTATACTATTTATATTTGGAATAAAAATTCTCTTAAATTTATAGAAAATTATAACATAAAAGGATTCACAATCTCCCCAGAATTGAATTATGAAGAAAATATTGCAATATTTAATAATAGGCCGCTGCAAATGATAATTGGTGGTCGGTTACCGTTAGTTTATACAAGACAATGTTTTAATCATTTATACGGTTGTAAAGGTTGTTTTGATTTAACCGAGAAAAAAGAAATAATGAACATTGATAAAAATATTGGATTTCAAATTATATGTGAATCTGATCACCGGTTCATAATATCAAATAAACCAATGTTAAACGATATAAAGAAACTAGATATTCGCGATAATATAACATTTAGATATATGACTTACGGCGATGATATAGAGACGATTGAAAAAACGATTGATTGTTTTAAAACCGCAAATTATTTTGAAGAATTATCTCGTCTTTCGTCGTGGAGAGATTCATATGAAGGAAATATTATAGAAAGTAGGGCATAAAATGAAAACTAAAAGCATATGGGGATCACCACCAAAAAGATTATATAAATTAATTTCTTTATTAGAAAGAGAAAAGGGAAATAATTTTATAGCGTGTATTGTTGGCTGTTCAGACGGTAAGTTTTTGTTACCTTTTGCAAGAAAAGGACATAATGTAAAAGGCTATGATATTGATGAAATAGCGCTTTATGGCGGAAATAAATTGTTTCCAATAATTAAAGAAAAGAAAAAGCATCAATACTCTCCGAAGTTTAATTCGAAAATATATAATTTAGAAGAGAGAAAAATTCTTTCAATCACGGAAAGACTTAATATAGAAAAGGTAAATCTTTTTTCAAATATTGAAAAAAGAGATTTCTATAAAAACCCACCTAAAGAGCAATTTGATTTAGTTTTTACGAGTTGTTCTCTTCACTATACAGCTAATAAAGATTTTACTTTAGAAAAGAAGACTAATATTCTTAAGAGTATTGTAAAAATTAATGGCTATTTGTATATGGATTACATGATGGCTATTGATGAGAGTAATTATAATTCATATCCTGTTAATAAGTTTTTTCGAAAAGGTGAAATATTAAATTATTTTAGTAACGATTGGGAAATTGTTTCCTTAAGGGAAAATAATCAGCCTTCTTTTGAAGGAGCACATGTTGATTGTGTGGTAGACCATTTTCATAGATTTGGATATCTATTTGTAAAGAGGTTGAAATAATATGGAAAAAGAAGTGTGTTGGAATATTACAACAAGATGCAATCAAGCATGCAAATACTGCCATAAGTTTTTAAATTTAAATGACTTGTCTTTATCAGATAATTTAAAAATTTTAAATAATATTCATAATAGTGGAATTAATAATATAACTTGGACTGGTGGTGAAGCCTTAATCTATGATGGAATTGATGAGTTAATAAAAGTAGCATTTGATTATAAAATAAAGAGTAAATTAATAACCAATTCTAAATTATTAGATGAGGATAGATTAAATAGAATTATCCCATATCTAAATAATATTACCTTGTCTTTAGATTCCGTAGACGAAGATACGAATAGTGATTTAGGCCGCGGTAAGGACCATTTTAGTGGTGTTGACCGGGTATTAAAATATATTAAGAAAAACAACATAAATATTAAAATATCTATAAATACAGTTATATCTAAAATGAATTCGGATAAGCTAGATGAGCTTTCAAAATATTTGAATAATTTTAATATAGATAGTTGGCGTTTATTCAAGTTTATGCCTCTTAGAGAATTGGCTTTAAAAAACAATCAGATATTTCAAATTGATGAAGATAGATATTTTCAAATTGTAGATTATATTAAGTTGAAAAGCAATATAAATAACATTGAATATCGAGTTGAAAAAGATATGGAAAAAAAATATTTATTAATCGTAGCTGATGGGTCAGTCATGGTTACAGATAATGGTGTTGATAAAATAATTGGTAATGCTCTCATTGATTCGTTCGAGAAATTTTTGTGAGGTGGATATATGAAATTAAGTTGGTATCAAATATATATAGAAGAAATAGCCAAAAAAGCAGATATATTAGATTACGTTAATGACAAAGTTAAATATAAAAAAATATTCATTAATTTAATCAAAAAATATTCTCCCACAAAAAAAATAATTGAGGCGGGTTGTGGAACGGGTGTAATTTCAACATATATGGCTGCCAACGGCTATTTAGTAACAGCTGTAGATATAGATGATAAAATATTAAAACTTGCTGAAAAGATTAGTAATGAATATGATTCGTTGATAAAACCAAAATTTATAAAAATGTCAATTCTAGATCTTAATTATAAAGAAGATGAGTTTGATGTTTCATTTAGTAATGGCGTTTTAGAACATTTTAATGACCAAAAAGCTATTACAATATTAGAAGCACAAATGAAAATATCTAAAACAGTAATAATTGGTGTTCCAACGAGATATTTTAGTAAAGAAGAAGCTATGTACGGAGATGAAAGATATTTAAAATTTAAGCATTGGCGAAAAGTTATTAGGAAAGCTGGTGGTAAAATAATTGAAGAAAAATCATATCATTTTACTGGTCTAAAAGATCAATTATTAAAATTGAATAAATATTTCAGACCTAAACCTTTTAAAATATTTGTAATTAAAAAAAAATAAAACCAGAACTATTATAGTTCTGGTAGCAAGTCCTTTATCTTCATGGTTTTATCTTTTAAAAAGACTTCACAATCCAAATTATTATGATTAATTTGATATATTAATTCTCTGCATTTTCCACAAGGAGAAATAACTTCTCCCCCCTGAAAAACTGCAATTAATTTTACAATTCGGGTTTCGTTGTTTAAAATCATTTGTGCAATAGCAGCAGTTTCCACACAATACCCTAATGAACAAGTCGTTTTTAAACTTAATCCAGTATATACGTTATCTTTATCGGTTAGAATTGCTACGGCAACTTTCCCAACAAAGGTTTGAGAATTAATTTTAATTCTAGTTCTAATTTCGATAAAAGCAGATTTGGGGTTGATTATACAACGATAAATGACGAATTAGCAAATCAGATAAAATATATCCATTTTCATAATTCTGATTATAGGGATATTGTTAAATGCAAGAATATTTGTAACGAGTTCAACAATGTCCTAAAAACTTTTAATAGTTTAGAATATATAAATATAGGTGGTCATTTAGAGGATTTATCATTCGAAGAAGGAATACAATATTTAAATAATATTAGAAAAGCAATTCCAGAAAGCATTAAGTTAATTGTCGAATTAGGGGATTTTTTATTTAAAAATGTTGGGAAATTATATTGTAAAGTTATAGATGCTAAATATGATGGTAATAAACAATTGATAACATTAAATTTTTCTAAAATGGCAAATCAAAGATGGGTATA
The DNA here is from genome assembly GCA_964435635.1 of uncultured Muribaculaceae bacterium. Lineage (GTDB taxonomy): Bacteria > Bacillota_I > Bacilli_A > RF39 > UBA660 > DAOOOU01. Next base: position 18,269 of record CAYSZU010000005.1, on the reverse strand, counting down.
TCCAGAATATTATTCGTTGAGTAATGAAAAAGAATTAATTGATACTTTTTTTTATGGAAGTTCGTGTTGTGAAACAGATTTATATGCGGAAGTTAAATCACAAAAGCTAGAGATAAATGACGAAGTAATATTTTCGAATATTAGTCCTTACTCTTATGAATGGAATACTAGTTTCAATGGTATTGAGAAAATAAAATTTTTATTTAACAAGTAAATATTTAAGAAGATTGAAAAGAAAAATGATATACTATTAAAGGTGATAGAAATGAAAGAAAAAGTTTATGATTATTTTAAAAAACAGGGTATTGATTTTGAAGTTTATAATCATCCGGCATTATTTACTTGTGCCGATAACGATAAATACGATTTAAAGTTTGATGGGATAATATGTAAAAACTTATTTTTAAGAAATAAAGATAAGAGTAAATACTATTTAGTATCGATGCCAATTGACAAGAGCATAAGTTTTAATGATTTAGCAATAAAATTAGATGAAAAAAAGATCACTTTTGCAAATGAAGATGAGTTGTATGCAATGCTAAAAATAAAATCTGGGGCAGTATCATTTTTAAATATAATTGAAGTTGAAAAGCCGGATGTTATATTGATATTAGATGAAGTCCTAAGCAAAGAAGAAAAAGTTGGGTTTCATCCGAATGATAATACAGCAACAATTTTCTTTAAAGGGTGCGAAATAGAAAAAATATTAAATAATTTAAATATTAAATATAAATTCATCAATTTATAGGTTCTGGGCACCAAAAAAAGAATAGAATATATAATAAATAGTTAAATGCTTAAAATTAATTTCATAAAATTTGATAAAATAGCAAAAAAGTGGTTAAATTTTATGTAATCAGGTCGTAAGGACTAAATGAAAGAGGTTGTTATTATGAAAGTAATGCTAAACACTAATACTTGGCGTCATAGCAAACAACACTTATGCAAACGATATTAAAATCGTAAATATGGCATAAGTGGATTTTGGATTGCTTATGCCTGTAGTTATAAATAGAATTTAAAATATAAAATACAGGTAAATATTATTATCTGTATTTTTTATATAGGTAAAATTCCAAAATCGGTTAAAAGCAACGAAAGTTATAATTATGAAAGGAATAATTACATGGAATCAATTGATATTTTAAAGAAACTAGTGAGTTTTAATACAATCAGGGATGAAGAAAATAATTTAATTATGGACTATATCGAAGGATATTTGCGAGAATTTAACTTTATTACGGAAAGGATAGACAAATGCTTAATCGCCAAAAATGGCGAAAATCTTAAAATAGGATTTATCGGACATACAGATACAGTTGATTATGGCACCTGGGATGGTGATCCGTTTGAAACCGTTATTAAGGATAATAAAATATATGGGTTAGGGGTTTGTGATATGAAAGGCGGTATTGCCGCAATGCTTAAAGCAATATCTAGAATAGATTTAGATAAAAATAAAATAGGATTGTATTTTACCTATGATGAAGAAACATCTTTTAGGGGAATTAAAGCGCTCAGGAACATTAAATTTCCCAAAACAGTTATTATTGGCGAACCAACAAATAACATTCCTGTTTATGGTACAAAAGGAGTATTAGAATTAACGGTAATATTTAGGGGAATTAAAACGCACTCATCTACGCCAGAAAAAGGGAAAAATGCAATCTATGAATGCATGAACTTTATCGGCGATTTAAGAAATTATTATCAGGTATTAAAAGGTGATCAATGTGAGGACTTTGAGGTGCCTTATACATCAATGAATATCGGATTAATTAAGGGCGGAATATCGGTTAATTCCGTTCCTGAAAAATGCGAAATAACGATTGACTTTAGAATAGCTAAAGAGAAACACCTGACTAAGATCAAGGGCGATTTAAAAAACTTATTAAAAAAGTATGATGCTACCTTTAAAATTATTAAGCAAACCAAACCAAAAATGAATAATGATGATTTATCTTATTTAGAGAAATTAGGAGGGAAGAAAAGAACGGCTAATTATTTAACAGAAGCATCTTTTATTGGATCAAATGCAATTATAATTGGCCCGGGGCCAATTACGGCACACGAGAAAAACGAGTATATTACAATTGAGTCTTTAGAAAAAACTGAAGCTCAATATATCGAAATAATAAAAAAATATAATGAGAGAGATATGAAATGATAATAAAAGAATTTAATAATAATATGAGTAAAGAAAATATAACTTTGCAATGTCTAGAAGTAGCAGAAAGCACATCTTTTCCAACGGATTATGATGATGTATATAATCATTTATTTGAAAACGAAGATTTATTAAAATTATTTGTTCTTGGAAATGACAATCTAATAAAAGGTTTTGCCGTATTCGATTACTTAAATAGCAATTACAATATTTTATACTTATCCGGGATGGTGTTAGATAGCTGTATTCAAGGAACAGGAATAAGCAAAGAACTTTTAAAAAAGGGTTTAGAATTATTAAAAGGAGACATTATAACATTAAGAACTAGAAATCCTAGAATGTATCAGGCTTTAGTTAAAAGCCTACCTAATTATGGTAGTTATCCGAAGCTTAAGGTGCCGTCTTTTAAAGCATAAATTTTACTTTTATCTTTGGTGTGCAGCATTTCAAAATCACGACCTAAGAACTTTAAACCGTTTTCAAAAACTAATAGGGTATCATCATTAAAAGCAACTGGTTCAATTGTTTCAATAGTATTAGAAATTAGAACCTCTTCTAACAGACGGCAGCCTTTAAAGGCTTTTAAATCAATTTTTTTAATGGTCTGTGGTAATCTAACTTTTTTAATTTTTTTAAAATCGGTATAACTTTCACTATGGATCGATTCAATTAAATCATTAATAATAACTTCCTCAAAAGGAAAAGAGGGAATACTATCAATTGATCTTTTGTTAACGGTGATCATGTGTTGCTCATAAGCCGGGGCGTGTTTGATTGTAAGGGTTCTTAAACGAGGACAGTTTTTAAAAGAATCACCGCCAATAAAATCAGTTGCCGAATTAATACTAAGCTTTTCTAGATATTTTGCTCCACCAAAAGCAAACTCGCTTATCCCATAGATTTCTTCAGTTGTTTCAATTTCACCATATCCTCTTTTGATTGGTTTAACCCAATAATCTCTTTTTTTAGCATTAATGGCATATTGGATAAAAATGTTCTTATCTTGATCAATTAATGAAAGATTATCCTCAGTGAGATAGGTCGGGTTACCTGGATCAACTTCTATTTTAGTTAAAGACGACATAAAAGATAAAGCCCCTTGTTCAATTGTTGTTAAGCTTTTAGGGATCTTAATTGTTTTAATAGCGTTACAGCCACTTAAGGCCATAATACCCAAACTAGTTAAATTTTGGGGGATAACAAAATTTTCTAGTTGGTGGCAGTTAGATAAGGCAAAATCATCAATAAAATTAATATTATCATGTAAAACTAAGCGTTTTAGCTTGTAACAGTTGCTAAAGACTCCATAATCAAGGCAATAGACTGATGGAGGAATAATGATTTCAGTTAAATTTCGGCAGTTAGCAAAAGCACATTGCCCAAGCAGTTTTAAGTTTGGTGAAAGATGGACTTTTTTTAAATTATAACAATTGATAAAGGCACCATTACTAATAACTCGAACTGAATCGGGAAGATATATTTCTTCTAGTTCATAATTGTTGGCAAAGGCGTTGCTATTAATTTGAATAGTTCCCTCGGGAACTACTATAATTTTATTAGTTATGGCAAGGTCGTTTATAATCTAATTATGACTCATAATAATCCCTCTTTTTGGTGATTTAGTATAGCACTAATTATAATAAATGGCAAAAAAAATCAACATTGTTATTTTAAAGAGCCAATTTAAAAAATTTCGACAAAGATATATTTATGTTATAATTAAAATGGTGATAATAATGAATATTAATAGTTTAATTAATAAAAAGCAATTAGGCGAAGAACTTGAAGATAACGAGATAAAAGAGATCATAATAGCTTATCTGAAAAAGGAAATAAATGATCAAGAAATGACAGCTTTATTAAGGGCTATTTGTGCTAATGGCATGAGCGAAGCGGAAACGTTTTCGTTAACACAGGCAATGATTGAGAGTGGGGAGAAACTTGACTTAGGGGCCATTGCGGGAATTAAAGTTGACAAGCATTCAACTGGGGGGATTGGTGATAAAACAACTTTAGTTTTAGTGCCACTAGTTGCTGCTTGTGATGTTCCGGTTGTAAAGATGAGCGGGCGTAGTTTAGGTTATACCGGCGGAACAATTGATAAGATTGAGGCTATTCCTGGATTTAGAACCAGTTTAAGTTTAGCCGAATGTGTTGCTTTTTGCCAAAAGATTGGGGTTGTCCTGGCAACTCAAACTGGTAATTTAGTCCCCGCTGATAAAAAACTATATGCTTTACGTGATCTTACCGGCACAGTTGAATCTATTCCTTTAATTGCTTCTAGTATTATGAGCAAGAAAATTGCTAGTGGGGCGGATAAAATTGTTATAGATTTAAAAGTTGGTAATGGCGCCTTTATGAAGAATCATTTTGATGCTCAAAAACTTGGTAATTTAATGGTTAAAATCGGTCATAATTATGGTCGTGAAACTATTTGTTTAGTTACCAATATGAATGAACCGTTAGGTTATGCGGTTGGTAATGCTTTAGAAGTTATTGAAAGTATTGATGTTCTAAAGGGAAATGGCCCAGAAGATGTTAAGGAATTAACAATTGCTTTAGCAACTCAAATGGTTAAGATGGCAAAGAAAATCGATTTAGTAAGTGCTGAAAAAATGGTTCGGGAAAAATTAAGTAATGGCCAAGCTTATCAAAAATTTGAACAATTTGTTAATAACCAAGGTGGTAATTTATTAGCTATTAAAAAAGCGGCTCACGAAATAGCGGTGCTGAGCCCGAAGGAAGGTTATATCAAAGCGATTGATAGTGAAAAAATCGGCGAGCTTGTGCGCCAACTTGGTGGGGGAAGAATTAATAAAGAGGATCTAATTGATCATAGTGTTGGGCTAATTCTTAATAAAAAAATTGGCGATTATGTAAGAACTGAGGAACAATTAATGAGGGTTTTTTATAATGAAAAACAAATTTCATTAACTGAGTTTAGTGCTTGTTATGAAATAATTAATGAGCCAGTTGAAAAACCCCCATTAATATATGATTTAATTATTTAAAAACTTATTTGGTAAGTAAAAATCTATTCTTGCCGAAGGATGAACTTCGTGCGATAATAATACTATAATTAACACTTTAGATAATACATTTAATTTAGAAACGGAGTAAAAATGAAAAGAAAACAAAAAATTGATTTTATTATTTCAACATTCCTTATGCTAATTGGGTTAGGATTGATTATTAGTCCTTTGTTTGACTTTGTTAATGTAAAACTAATTTTCTCCTTTGTAATGATTTCTTACGCCTTATTAAATTTAGTACAGTTTCTTTTAACGCTTGATGATAAAGACTATGAAGGATTATTAACTTTTATTGCATGTGCAGCAGTTGGTATTTGTAATTATATTTATTATGAAGAAGCGTATCCGGTAATTCTTTCAATGTCAGTTATCTTATGGATTACAATGATGTCAATAATCCGGCTTATTAAAGCTGATTATTATCATGATCGAAAAGACCGCATGTGGAAATTGATGATTTTTACCTTAGTAATGTTTATTATCGTTGGTTTAATAACCGCGGTTAGTTTTAATTATAGTGATATAACAATTACAATTGTTTTAGGTTATTTCTTCTTATTTCATGGTTTTTTAGAAATGATTGATCCAATGGTAAAATACTTAATAACCCCAAATACTAAAGTCTTTAAAAAAGCAGGGCCACCGGTTACTAAAATAAAGAACAGATAATTATAACTGTTCTTTATTTTATGGTATAATTTTCTTGGTGAAGAAAATGAAAACAATTAACGATTGGCAGGAATATCAAATTTTAATGACGGCCGAAGGAATGAAGTTAGAGAATTAGAACGGGTTTAAATTATTCCGTCCTGATTCCCAAATTATTTGGCATAGTGGAAATAACAGTTATGAATATGACGCTAAATATTCCCGTCGTAATACTGGTGGGGGTAGCTGGGAAATTGTTAATCCTAAAATGGCTGATAAGTGGCAAATTCACTATCAAGATATGACTTTTAATTTAAAATTAATGGGTTTTAAACATACTGGTTTATTTCCGGAACAAGCCTATAATTGGAATTACTTAAGAGCAAAGATTGCAACTAAAAAGATAAGCCCAAAAGCGCTTAATTTATTTGCTTATACCGGTGGGTCAACAGTTGCTTTACTAAAAGCTGGTGCTAGTGTTGTTCATGTTGATGCAGCCAAAGGAATGGTGGAATGGGCGAAAGAAAACGTTTTGGCATCTAATTTAAGTGAAGAGGCGGTCCGATATATCGTTGATGATGTTGTTAAGTTTGTTAAAAGAGAAATTAAAAGAGGCAATACTTATGATATTATTGTGATGGATCCACCTTCGTTTGGACGTGGTAGCAGTGGTGAAACTTGGGAAATAGAAAGAGACCTTTTTGAGCTAGTTGAGCTATGTTGTCAACTACTAAGTAATGAAGCGTATGCTTTTATTATTAATTCATACACGACTGGGTTATCAATGACGGTCTTAGAAAACATTTTACAATTAACTGTTAATCAACGCTTTAAAGGACAAATATCAAGCGATGAGTTAGGATTACCAATTGCTAATAGCAAACTAATTCTTCCTTGTGGAATTTATGCCCGTTGGGAACGTTAAGAACATTTTAAATTGTGTCAAAAAAAGTAAAAAGAATATTACTTCTCTAAAAATCATGGTAGAATAATAATAGACTAAGGAGGTAATTTATGAGTAGTACAACTTATTTGTTATTAGGAATTACTTATTTTGTAATTTCTTCAATTATTTTAATAATTATTCTAAATATTATTTCCCGTCATGAGAAGAAGAGCTATGAGGAAGAAATTACTAGTTTAGAAAGAGATAAAAATCTAATTATCTCGGCTTCTATTCTATCGGAATTAAATAAAGTAGAGGCACTAATCAATAACGAGAAGATGCATGAGATATATGATTCTTGGCAAGCCCGTTTTAAAAAGATTAAAGATGCTGAGGTTCCTAAAATAACTGATGAATTAATTGAAATTGAAGATATGATGCTAGAAAAGCAATATAAAAGATTAAAAGAAAAAATGGCTGCCACTGAAATAGCAATTATTACTGTTAAGAATCAAGCTAATTGCTTGTTACAAGAGATTAAAGAAATTACTTTGAGTGAAGAAAGAAACCGTGAAGCAATAACTAAATTAAAAACGACTTTTCGGGAGATATCAACGAAGTATAATAATAGTAAAAATGATTACCGCGAGATTGCCAAGCCAATTGATTTACAATTTGAAACAGTTGAAAATTTATTTTGTGCCTTTGAATTAGCAATGGAAAATAATGCTTATTCCGAAGTAGGAAGAATTGTTAAAACCGTAGATGATACAATTGGTAATTTAAGTTTAGTAATTGAAGAAGCACCGAGTATTATATTAATGGGTCGAAGTCTTATTCCTAATAAAATTGCTGATATTAAAGCTATTAGTAGTAAAATGGTTAAAGCTGGTTATAATCTCGATTATATTAATCTCGATTATAATATTAAAGAAACTAATAAAAAAATAGCGGATATCTTTGAAAGGCTAAATGTCTTAAATTTAGAAGATTCAATTTTTGAATTAAAAACGATGCTTGATTACTATGACTCAATCTATAGTGATTTTGATCGCGAAAAGGTTTCTAAAAAGATTTTTGAAGATTATATTCGAACTATTTTAGTAAAAGCTAATAAATTAGAAAAGATAAATAATAGTTTAAATAAAAAATTAGGAGCGATTAAATATAGTTATGATTTAACTGATAGCGAAGTAAAAGTTATTGATGTAATTAAAGAAGAATTAATAATTATTAAAGAAAATTATAATTCATTAGTTGAAGCGAACCGAGCTAAGTCGTTTGCATATTCTCGTTTAGCAAAAGAAGTTGAATTAATTAATGTTAATTTAACAAAAACGGAAGACCGTTTAGAAATTGCTTTAAGAACCCTAGGTAGTTTAAAAGAAGATGAGCTAAGAGCAAGAGAACAACTAGATGAAATCAAACAAATCTTGAAAAAAGCAAAAAGTAAAATTACGAGTTATAAATTACCAGTTATTCCCCAAAATTATTATACTGAGTTATCTGAAGCTTGCGGGGCAATAAAAGATGTTGTTTATGAATTAGAAAGACTACCAATTGCGATTAAAGTATTAAATACTAGGGTTGATACCGCCCGTGATCTAATCTTAAAACTATATAACACAAGCAATGAAATTGTGAAAACAGCTAAAATGGCAGAAACAACAATTGTCTATGGTAATCGTTATCGTCTAGTTAATAAAGAAGTAGAAAGTGGTTTAAATAAAGCGGAAATCCAATTTAAAAACGGGGCTTATAAACAATCATTAGAAAATTCTCTTAGTGTAATTAATCTTGTTGAACCGGGGATTCATAAAAAATTGATGGCTTCAACAGCTAATAAAAACTAAACTTTATTATAAAAGAATAGACCTTTTGGTCTTTTTTTTGTATAATAAAAAATAGGTGATACTATGATATATCTCGATTATTCCGCAACTACTCCAGTATTATATGATGTTCTCGAATCTTATACTAAAGCGAGTCGAGATTATATTGGTAATGTTAATTCCCTGCATGGCTTAGGTTTAAAATCGAAAGCTCTTTTTGATAGCGCAACAAAACAAATTTGTGAATTATTCACTATTTTAGATAACGAGATTATTTATACTAGTGGGGCAACAGAAGCTAATAACATGATTATTAAAGGGATTGCTCAGAGTTATAAGAGCCGGGGTAATCATTTAATTGTTTCTAAATTAGAACACCCTTCAATTTATGTAATCTGTGATTATTTAGAAAAGTGTGGCTTTAATATTAGTTACGTAAATAACGATAAAGAAGGCTTAATTGATTTTGAAGATTTAAAAAGAAAGATTAGACCAGAAACAATTCTCGTTAGTATTTGTGCGGTTAACAGTGAAGTTGGGGTTCGTCAGCCACTAAAAACTATTAGACAGATTATTAAAAAGGAAAATGCCAATACTTTTTTCCATAGTGATATTACGCAAGCGATTGGCAAAGTTCCAGTTAATTTACATGATGTTGATTTAGCTAGTATGTCAAGTCACAAGATTTTCGGGCCAAAAGGAATCGGCTTAATTTTTAAAAGCGAGAAAATAGTTTTAGCGCCAATTATTCATGGCTCAGGGAAAGTAAATGATATTAATCCGGGCACTCCACCACTACCATTAATCGTCGCTTTTTCTAAAGCGTTAAGAATTTCTTTAAATGATCTTGATAAAAAAGAAAATCTAATTAAACGCTTAAATGATAAAATATGTTTAGATTTAGCAAAATATGAGTTAATTAAAATAAATAAAACGCGTTATTCGATTCCTCATATTCTTAATTTAAGTTTAATGAATATTAAACCGGAAACTTTTATCAGGGCGCTTGATGAGCATGAGGTTTATATTGGGACAAATACAGCTTGTTCTTCTGGTGATTTAAGCACTTCAGTAATGGCCTTATATGGTGATACTAAAAGAGCTGTGACAACAATTAGAATAAGTATTTCAGCAGTTACAACAAATGATGAAATAAATAAATTTTTAAAAATTTTTAAAGAAGAATATGAAAAATTAATTAAACTAAGTCATTAATTATTAATAGCGAGGAAGAAAAAGCTTGGAAAAAATAATAATCATTAAATATGGTGAACTAACGACCAAAAAAAACAATATAAATTATTTCTTAACTTGTCTTTTAAAGAATATTAAAGAAATAGTCAAGGACTTGCAACCTAAAATCGAATATGATCGCGGCCGCATGTTTATTTTTTGTAGTTCAACTAATTTAGAAATTATAGCGACCAGATTACAAAAGGTTTTTGGCTTACATGAGATTATTATTGGTTATAAACTAGACAATACTGCTTTTAATTATATTGAAGAAAAATTACTGACTTTGTTGAGTGATAAAAAATTTAAAACCTTTAAGGTTTTAACAAAAAGAAGTGATAAAAACTATCCATTATTATCGCTTGAAATAAGTCGTAAAATGGGTGGTTTAATTTTAGAACGTTTTCCTGCAACCAAAGTTGATATTCATCAGCCAGAGCTTTTGATTAATGTCGAAATTAGAGAAAAGCATGCATATTTATATTTTGAGACTATTAAAGGTTTAGGGGGATATCCTGTAGGGGTTCAAGGCAAGGGATTACTAATGCTAAGTGGCGGGATTGATTCGCCAGTAGCTGGTTATTTAGCTATTAAAAGAGGGATTAAAATTGAGGCAGTCTATTTTGAAAGCCCACCACATACTTCTTCTTTAGCTAAGCAAAAGGTTTTAACTCTAGCAAAATATTTAGCTGAGTATAATGGTGGGATTAAAGTTCATATAATTAACTTTACGGCAATTCAAGAAGCGATATATCAAAATATTCCCCATGATTATTTAATTACGATAATGCGCCGCATGATGTATCGGATTAGTGCTATTATTAATCATAATATTAATGGTCACGCTTTAATCAATGGTGAATCGATTGGTCAAGTAGCTAGTCAGACATTAACAAGTATGCAAGTTATTAATGAAGTGGTTAAAACCCCGGTAATAAGACCGGTTGCTTGTTTTGATAAATTAGAAATTATTGCTCTAGCGGAAAAAATCGGGACTTATGAGACTAGTATTTTACCATATGAAGATTGTTGTACAATTTTTGTTCCTGAGCATCCAACAATTAATCCTAAATTAGCTAAATGTTTAGAATATGAAGAACTTATTCCTTTTAAAGAAATGATTTATCAAGCAATTAAGGAAAAAGAAGTAGTAACAGTTACTAGGGTAGTGGAACCAATAAAAAGCGAGTTATTATAAAAATAATACTGTCAAGCAAGATGATAAAAGCAAATAGAGTAGATAATAACTTGATTTTTTTGTATAATTAACAAAGAGGTGAAACAATGAAAATTTTAGCAGTTAACACGGGAAGTTCTTCTTTAAAATTTCAATTATTTGAAATGCCCCAACAAGCGGTTTTGATTGCTGGGACTTTTGAAAGAATTAATGAAGAGGGTAGTTTTTATTGGATTCAAATTAATGGGCAAAAAAGACAGGAAGTATTGGCTGTTAATAACCATCAACAAGCTTTTGAATTACTTGTTAAGGAATTGGTTGCTAATAAAGTAGTTAATGATTTAAGTGAGATTGATGGGATTGGTCACCGAGTTGTTCAAGGGGGCGATTATTTTGATCAAACCGTTGTTATTAATGAAGAAGTTATTGTAAAAATAAAAGAGTTTGCGGCTTTAGCGCCGTTACATAATCCGGCGGCAATTATAGGGATTGAAGCTGCTTTGAAAGTTTTTCCTAATGCTATTGCTACAGCCGTATTTGATACAGCGTTTCATCAAACGATGAAGGAAGAAACTTATTTATATGCTTTACCATATAATTGGTATACTGATTATAAAATAAGAAGGTATGGAGCGCATGGTACTAGTCATCAATATGTTGCAAAAAGAATGAATGAAATACTAGGCCGGCAAGATACAAAATTAATTACTTGTCATTTAGGTAATGGTGGTAGTATTAGTGCGATTGAAAATGGAAAATGCGTTAATACTTCAATGGGTTTAACCCCTAACGCAGGTGTTATTATGGGAACAAGATGTGGTGATATTGATGCGACGATTGTTACTTATATGATGACTAAATTAGCTTATACGCCAAAACAAATTGAAGATATTCTCAATAAAGAAAGTGGCTTATTAGGAATTAGTGGGGTTAGTTCTGATTCTCGTGATATTGATAAAGGCATGGCGGAAGGTAATAGTCGTTGTTTCTTAGCGCGAAAGATGTTTGTTCGTCGAGTTATTGACTATATTGCTAAATACTATTTTGAAATGAATGGAGTTGATGCGATTGTCTTTACGGCCGGAATCGGTGAAAATTCTAGTTTAACTAGAGCAGCAATTTTAGATGGCTTAAAAGTTCTTGGGATTAAAATTGATGAAGAGAGTAATAAGACAAGAGCAACAGAAATAAAACTTTCTAGTGCCGAATCATTAATTCCTTGTTATATAATTCCAACTAACGAAGAATTAATGATTGCTTTAGATACATATAATTTAATTAAATAGATAAAGAGGAAAAATCATGAGTAATTTATTAAAGAAAGTCTATCGAAAGATCAAGGCTTATGACCAGATTGTTATTGCCCGTCATGTTGGCCCCGATCCTGATGCGATTGCGAGTCAAGTATCTTTGCGTGATGCAATAAAATTAACTTTTCCAAAGAAAAAGGTCTATGCAGTTGGTACCGGAGTAGCAAAGTTTAAATATTATGGTTATCTTGATAAAGTACCAGAAATTGATTTTTCTAATTGTTTATTAATAGTTTTAGATCTACCTAATTTAGAAAGAGTTGATGGGATTAATCCAAATCTCTTTAAAGAAGTTGTTAAAATAGATCATCACCCTTATGAAGAAAAAATGGGTAAAGTTGAGGTAGTAGAAGAAACAGCTTCAAGTACTTGTCAAATAATTGTTGATTTAATTTTACATACTAAATTAAAAATGAATCAAAAGATTGCTGAAAACTTATATTTAGGGATTGTTTCTGATAGTGATCGTTTTCTTCTATCATATACAACTCCCAAAACATTTTATTTAGTTGCTAAACTAATCGAAAAGTCTAAAATAGATTTTACAAGTCTTTATAAACATCTTTACGATCGACCAATCGCTGAAGTTAGATTTCAAGGTTTTATTGCTGAGAACTTAATTGTAACGCCAAATGGATTGGCTTATATAAGTATCAGTGAAGAAGATATTCAAAAGTATAATGTTGATACCGCAACTGCTTCTAATATGATTAATGATTTTAATTTCATTAAGGATGTAATTGTTTGGACTTTTATTACTTATGATGAACGAAAAGAATTATACAAGATTAACGTTCGAAGTCGGGGACCAATAATTAATGAAATTGCTAATAAGTATAATGGTGGAGGTCATAAGTTTGCGAGCGGCATTAGAACAACTGATAAAAGGGAAATAGATAACCTAATCAAAGATTTAGATGAGGCTTGTCAAAGTTTTCATGAAGGCATTTAACAATGTCTTTTTTTATAGAACTATTGTTCTTGTTTAATTATTAAATAAGGTTTATAATCAAGATGAGGGATAATCATGGAAATAGCAAAATTTGTTAAACTTAAGAATAATAAATATAAGGTTAGTTTTGTTGATAAAACAGAAATCATTTTATATGATGATATTATTGTAAAATATAATTTATTAGCAAATAAAGTAATTGATCAAAAGCAATTTATTAAAATTACTTCTGAAAATGATTATTTAGCCGCTTACTATCGCAGTTTAAAATATCTTAGTCTTAAGTTAAGAACTGAAAAAGAAATGACTAATTATTTAAAAAAAGACTATGCAATAGAATTAGTTACAAAAACAATTGCTAAATTAAAGATGGATGGTTATTTAAATGAGCAACAATATTTGGTCGCTTATGTTAATGATCAGCTTAATTTAACAGCTAATGGTCCTTTTAAGATAATAAACACTTTACTTAATTTGGGCTTAGAAGAAGAAAAGGTTCGTAGTTATCTTGATCGTTTTGATGTTGATTTTTGGCAAAAAAGAATTGCTAAAATAATTAGTAAAAAAAGTAAAATAAACCATGGTCGTTCTGCTTTTCAATTAAAACAGAAAATAAAAAACGATTTATTTAATTTAGGGTATGAACCAATGATGGTTAGCAGCCAATTAGAAGAGTTAGTAATTAACGATGATATAAAGCTTGTTTTCAAAGAAGGCAATAAAGTTTTGGAAAAATTAAAAAAGAAGTATTCCGCTGAACAATTAGATTATTATGTTAGATGTGTTTTAAGTCAAAAAGGTTTTGAACTCTCAAAAATTAATGATTTTATAGCAAGTAAAAAGGACTAAATATTTAGTCCTTTAGTCTTCCTTTGGATCAGTTAATTGATTTTGAATATAAGCAGCATATTGTTTAGCTAATTCATCATCAACAATATCTAAATCATAAGCCTTTCTTAGTTGTTGTAAAGCTTTAACAGAAACCTTTTGATCACTAGCAAGTAGTTCATCAGCTAAGGTTTGAATAATGCTATCTTTAACATCTTTTAAGGCTGCTTTTGTTTTAGTATCAACTCTTAAGATCACATGATAACCGTAAGCAGTTGTAATAATTTCGGTTGAATAAGCGCCATCTTTTAATTTAAAAGCAGCTTCTTCAAGCGGTTTATAATTAGCTCCTAAGGTATCAATATTAATATAACCAAGTGAACCACCACTTTTTTTAGTTGTTTCATCTTGTGAATGTTTTTCAACTAATTCTTTAAATTTTGTGGCAACATTATTTTGCTTAGTTTTCTTAAGTTCATTGATAATAGTATTTATTGTAGCCTTAGCCTTATCTTCGGCTGCTAGCTTTTCTTCATCAGTCATTTTATCAGTTACAGCCGGGGTAATTAAGATATGATTTACCTTAATATCTCCACTAATTTTATCTTCATAGTAATTATTAATAGTTTTTTCTGATATTTGGCTCTTGGCATAATCTTCCACTGCTAGATTTTGTAAAAAAGTAACATATACTTGTTCTCTAAGTGCTTCTTCGCTTGAAAAGCCTAATCTTATCGCAAATTCTAGAATTGAAGCAAATGAGTAACCCCTATTAGTATGGTAAGTCATTTGGGAATTAATTGTTTGATCAATACTAGCTTTAGCATCAGCAATTGAATTAGGATACTTATCTTCCAAAATGGTTTTATCAATTAATTTGATTAAAGCATTTAAGGCATAACTATCTTTAACATTAGCGTATAAATCATCAACGCTAATCATTTGTTTACCATCTTTAAATGTTACAACAGCTTCTTGCCCATTTTTTAGGGTTGGTATTTTAGTGCCACACCCACTTAGCACAAATAAACAAGCGCTTAATATTATTATTTTCTTTTTCATCTTATCCTCCTTAAATCTTAAATATTATAACAACTTTAAAACTAAAAAACAAGCATTATGCTTTAAAAGCAAGAAGAAAGCAAAATCAAAGATAACCAATCTTTTATTTTGCATAATGGAAACATTTAAGTTATAATATTTATGGTGAATGATATGACAAAAAAAAGAAAATCAAAAGAAGCAACCGAAAAATCAAAAAAATATAGTGCCGAATTGATTGGCTTATTTCTAATTGTAATAGGGATAGTCGGTTTTGGCGGAGTAGGGTTTGGGCTTGCTGGAGCAATTATTAAAAAGTTTGCAATTTTTTTAATTGGTGAATGGTGGCCATTATTATTAATAACTTTTGTTTTTTTAGGAATATATATGATATTTAAAAGACAATTTCCGCGATTTTTTTCGGCCCGCTTAGTCGGCTTTTATCTTTTAGTTTTAACTCTTTTATTATTTTCTCATTATGCTTTTTTGAAAGAAGGGTTAAGTAATCGGTTAATATTTAATAATACCCTTGATAATTTTATGGAAAGAGCAGCAACTATCAGCCCAGACAGTAGTGTGTTATCTTCTGGTAATACGGCGATTAATATCGGGGGCGGAATTACTGGGGCAGCCCTAAGTGTGCTTTTTTCAACTATTTTCGGTTTAAAAGGAACATTGATTGTTGGGGTTGTTTTAGTTATTGTGGGAATTATTATGATGTTTGATTTATCTCTTGCTGATATGGCCGGGGGAATTTTTAATATCTTTAAAAGAACAACTAGGCGAGAAAAGCGTAGTTGTCGTGATGAAGAACCAGAAATCAATCATGAGAAAGACAAACTAGTTATTACGAGTGTAAATGATTTGAAACAACATCATAGTGAAAACGTTAGAGGGCCTTCTTCACCAATTATTTGTGCTTCATCATCAAATTATAATTTGCCACCTTTAAGTTTACTTGATGATCCAATTCGTCCTGCTAAAGTAAATTCTAATGATTATATAAAAAGTAATAAAAAAATCTTAGAAAGAGTTCTCAACGATTTTCAAATTAATGGTACCGTGGTAGAAATTCATACTGGTCCAGCAGTTACCCAATATGAAGTTCAAATTCCGGCTGGAACAAAAGTGAGTCGAGTAGTTAGTATTAATAAAGAAATAGCTTTAGCTTTAGCGGCTAAATATGTTCGTATTCAGGCGCCAATTCCTGGTAAAAATACAATTGGAATAGAAATACCAAACGAAGTAATCACTTCAGTTCGAATAAAAGAGGTCTTAGGAAATATTTCTCGTGATCAAGATAAAGCAAAAATTTTGTTATCACTAGGAAAAGATATTATGGGTCGAGTTCAGACGGCGGATATTACTAATATGCCCCATTTACTAATTGCTGGTTCAACTGGTAGTGGTAAATCTGTTTGTATTAATAGTTTTATTGCTTCAATTCTAATGCGTTATCGTCCCGATGAAGTAAAACTTGTAATGGTTGATCCAAAAAAAGTTGAGTTATCTAATTATAATGGGATTCCTCATTTACTTTGCCCAGTTGTAACCGATCCTAAAAAAGCTAGTTTAGCTTTACAAAGAATAGTTTCAGAAATGGAACGAAGATATGAAATGTTTAGTGGTTATGAAGCGAAAAGTATTGATTCGTATAACGAAATTGTTGATCGTCGTAATCAAAAAATGGGTAGTAGCGAAAAAAGACTACCATATATAGTTGTTATCATTGATGAATTAGCCGATTTAATGTTAGTAGCGGCCAAAGATGTCGAAGACTCAATTACTAGAATCACCCAAATCGCAAGGGCAGCAGGAATTCATTTAATTGTTGCAACTCAGCGACCAAGTACTGATGTTATTACGGGAATAGTTAAGAATAATATTCCGTCGCGGATTTCTTTTGCGGTTACTAGTCAGATTGATTCAAGAACAATTTTGGATACTGGCGGAGCCGAAAAATTATTAGGCAAAGGCGATATGTTGTATTTACCAATGGGAGAAAATGCCCCAACTAGAATTCAAGGCTGTTTCATTTCGGATGATGAAATTAGAAGATTAATCGAATATGTTTCTAAAGAGCAATTGGCTCAGTATGATGAAACAATAACGCAAATAAGTAGTGATAATCATCTAGCTGGAGCTAATAGTTCCGTTGAAGAATATGATGATCCCCTATATGATGAAATTGTTGAGTTTGCAATTACAACTGGTAAAATAAGTTCATCTTTAATCCAAAGAAGATTCCGGCTTGGTTATAATCGCGCGGCCCGGATAGTTGACCTTTTAGAAGAAAGAGGAATTGTCGGTCCGGCTAATGGTTCTAAACCACGAGATGTTCTGGTTAAATTAGAAGAGAATGAAGGATAACTAAATAATTAGTTATCCTTATTTTAGTGTTGACTTATATTATTAAAATATGTTACAATCAAAATACTTATTGTTACTAGAAATTTTGGTGATTTTTTGGAACACTACTTTACAAACAATTCAAATTTAGAAAGTGAACTTCGTATTCTAAAATATAATTATAAGGAGCAAGTATTTATATTTTACAGTGATAACGGAGTTTTTTCTAAGGACAAAATTGATTATGGTAGTAAGTTACTAGTAGAAACCATTTTAAGCAATTATCAACTCCAAGAGTCTACTTTCTTAGATGTCGGTTGTGGTTATGGTTTTATTGGCATTGTTTTAGCCCGGACCTTAAAAGGACCGGGAGAAATGATTGATGTTAATCAAAGGGCTATTCATTTAGCTACCAAAAATATTAGTGAAAATAATTTAGATGGGCAATTAAAGTGTTTCGAAAGTGATATTTATTTAAACGTCAAAACCAAATATCACTTAATTGTAACTAACCCGCCAATTAGGGCGGGTAAAGAAGTTGTCTACCGAATATTAAGTGAGGCACAATTATATTTAGCTGATCAAGGAGAGTTATGGTTCGTTATGAATAAAAACCAAGGCGCTAAAAGCACCTTGAAATACCTTGAAAAGATATATATTTGTGAAATAATCGAAAAAAGCAAAGGTTTTTGGGTCATAAAGGCCAAAAAACGTTGACAAAAAAAGCCTATTAAAGTAGAATTGTAAATTGGTGACGTATTCTTTACAGATTTTACAGCACTTGTTAAAAATTAGATATAGGGGTGAAACTTAG
>CAYSZU010000004.1:29772-39375 GCA_964435635.1 uncultured Muribaculaceae bacterium | reverse complement strand
AGAGGAGTGAGAAAAATGAGCAGATTTATGCGTGAGAAAGTTATTATTAATAACAAATTAATAATTATAAATAATAGTCAACATGGGAATTTTTCTCATGAATTTTAAGTCCTTAGAAAGTTAGTTTCTTTTGTTTTAAAATAGCTATTATTTATAATAGCTATTTTTTAATGGAAGGAATGAAATATATGAAAAGCATAAAATATTTTAAGGTTTTAAGCCGATATTTTAAAGATGATAAGTTTAAACTAATTGTTTATGTCTTTTTAACGTTTATTTTATGTTTGCAATCCTTAGTATATCCTATTATATGGTCTAGAGCTCTAGCCGCTTTAATGAGTAAAGAATGGCTAACCTTTTTGCTCTATTTAACCGCTTGGGATGGGATAAATTTGTTATTTAATAATGTACTAACTATTCCAAAGGATATTTATCATAATTATTTAGAGTTAAAATTCATGAATATTGTAAGTAAAGACTTATTTAAAAAAGTATTGGATTTACCAACCAAAGCTTTTGAAGAATTAAGTGTAGGGGAAATAACTAATCGAATCTATTCTGATCCTGATCGGATAATGGAATTGTTAAATCACTTAATAAGGTTAGCTACACGCCTAATTACTGTCATCGTTGTTGTCTTTATTTCAATAAAGGTTTCAATAATTATTACAATCGAACTAATAGTATTTATTATAATTATTTATCTTCTTTCGAATGTCTTTTATCCCAAAATAAAAAAATCGCAGGAACGGATTAAAGATGAAAGTGATGAATATGTTAAAGCAACTGCCCAAACATTATATGGAATTAGGGAAATTAAAGCCCTAGGTATTAAAAATAATATACTAAAAATTATTCATCGTAATATTGATAGTTTATTTAAAGAACAGAAAACGGTTCGAAAACAAGAACTTTATTATGGTTATGCGCTTAATTTTTTCTACTTAATTTTAGAATGGGGAATCCTCTTTACCTGCGGTTATTTATTCTATAAGGGCGAAATTGGTTTTGAGATATTTTTAATGATGGAAATGTATATTTGGCGTATTAGCGACGCCATCGAATCTTTCTCTGATTTTGGGGTTAGTTATCAAAAGATGATTGTTTCATTAAAAAGAATTGATGAGATAACAAATAACATTTTTTATCCTGATGAAAAATTCGGTCCAAAGAAGCTAAAAAACATAATTGGTAATATAGAATTTAAGGGGGTTTCTTTTAAATATAGTGAGGCGGAGGATTTGACCTTAAATGATTTTAACTTAAAAATAAAACCAAATAAAAAGGTGGCAATTGTCGGTCGTAGTGGGATGGGTAAATCAACAATTTTTAATCTACTTTTAAGATATTTTGACCCTGGAATAGGCAAAATATTAATCGATGGTATTAATATTGACAGTTTATCTGAAAATGAGTTACGTAATTGTATTTCCATAATTAGACAAAATCCTTATCTATTTAATAAAACGATTAAGGAAAATTTTGAGCTAATAAAAAATAATGTGACTCTAGATGAGATTAAAGAAGTTTGCCAAAAGGCTTATATAGCTGATTATATTGAATCATTACCTAAAAAGTATGATACGTTAGTTGGGGAAGGCGGTATTAATTTGTCTGGGGGTCAAAAACAACGTCTAGCAATTGCTCGAACTTTATTAAAAGATACAAAAATTATTTTATTTGACGAGGCAACTAGTGCTTTAGATAATGAATCGCAAGAATATATTAAAAAGAGTATAGATAATTTAGTTAAGGATCATACAATAATTATTGTTGCTCATCGCTTATCAACTATTATTGATGCTGATGAAATATATATTATTGATGAAGGACGGGTTATTGCTAATGGTTCACACCAGCAATTATTAAAACAATCAGAAGTTTATCAGAAATTATATAATCCAGAAACGCAAAACTCATAAAAGTAAGCAGTCGCTTACTTTTAATTTGTGATGATGGTTAGGCAACTAAATTAATAAATACTATGCTTTATGGTAATTATATTATATAATTATGAACAGGTGAGAGATATGGAACAAAAGAATATCCGTAATTTTTCAATTATTGCCCATATTGATCATGGCAAAAGTACATTAGCTGATCGAATATTGGAAATAACTGGTGGCGTTGATAAACATGATATGATGGATCAATTGCTAGATAACATGGATTTAGAGCGCGAACGGGGCATTACAATTAAATTAAATGCGGTTCAATTGAAATATAAATATCAAAATCAAGAATATATTTTGCAATTAATTGACACCCCTGGGCACGTTGATTTTTCTTATGAAGTAAGTCGTAGTTTAGCTGCCTGTGAAGGGGCAATTTTAGTTGTTGATGCAGCTCAAGGAATTGAAGCGCAGACTTTGGCTAATCTATATTTAGCGATGAATGATGAATTAACAATTATTCCGGTTATTAATAAAATAGATTTGCCTAATGCTGATGTTGCTAAAGTAACTAATGAATTATGTAAGGTTTTAGGTTTTAATAAAGAAGAAATCATTTTATGTAGTGGTAAAACCGGAGAGGGTGTTGAAGATTTAATTAAGGAAATTATTAAACGAATTCCAGCCCCGAAAATAAATAACGAAATAGCCCCACGGGCTTTAATTTTTGATAGTTTTTTTGATCCATATCGTGGCGTTATTGCTTTAATTCGCGTTGTTGACGGTGTTTTAAATGCCAAAGATAAAATTAAAATGATGGTCGCGAATAAAACTTATGAAATAGTTGAACTGGGGGTTAATACCCCGAAGGAACTAAAAAAAGATCGACTTTTATGTGGTGAAGTTGGCTGGCTTTGCGCTAGCATAAAGGATATCCAAAGTGTCAATGTTGGTGATACAATTACGACCACGAAGAATGAAGCTCAAGAAATTTTACCAGGTTATCAAGCAATGAAGCCAATGGTTTATTCTGGGTTATTTCCAATTGAGCCGAATAAATTCGTAGCTTTGAGGGAAACTTTAGAAAAACTAAAGTTAAATGATGCTGCTTTAACTTATGAGCCAGAAAGTTCGGAAGCTTTAGGTTTTGGTTTTAGATGTGGTTTTTTAGGTTTATTACATATGGAAATAATTATGAGTCGAGTGGAACGAGAATTTAATATTGATCTTATTGCTACTAGTCCAAGTGTTATCTATGAAGTTGAATTAACTAATCACGATGTAATGACAATCGATTCCCCTCATAAGTTACCAGAACGAGGTAATATTGTTCAGATTAGGGAGCCTTTTGTTAAAACAAATATTATTGTACCAATTGAATATATTGGGTCAATCATGGAACTCTGCCAAAATAAAAGAGGGATATTTATTGCAATGGACTATATTGACCAAACCCGAGTAAATATTCATTATAATTTACCATTATCAGAGATTGTTTATGACTTTTTTGATACATTAAAAAGTACAACTAAAGGTTATGCTTCTTTAGATTATGAGATGAGTGGTTATCAACCAAGTAATCTTATTAAAATGGATATTATGATTAATGGTGAAACCGTTGATGCTTTAAGCTTAATTGTTCACAAAGATTTTGCTTATAATCGAGGAAAGGGAATTGTTGAAAGTTTACGTGAAATAATCCCTCGTCAAATGTTTCAAGTTCCAATCCAAGCAGTTATTGGGAGTAAGGTTATCGCCCGTGAAAATATTAGTGCCATGCGTAAAAACGTCTTAGCTAAATGCTATGGCGGCGATGTTAGTCGGAAAAGAAAACTTTTGGAAAAGCAAAAAGAAGGTAAAAAGCGGATGAAAATGGTTGGTAATGTTGAAATCCCCCAAGAAGCTTTCTTAACAATTTTAAAGAAAAATAATTAGATAAGGAGTAATTAAATGGAGAGTGTATATATTCATATCCCTTTTTGTCAAAAGATCTGTTCTTATTGTGATTTTTGTAAAGTACTTGCCAATGGACCGTGGATCACTCAATATTTAAATGCTTTAGTAAATGAAATAAGAGATCGTTATAATGGTGATAAGATTAAGACGATTTATATTGGTGGTGGAACCCCAAGTGTTTTAAGTGAGAAAGATTTAAAATATTTATTTGATATTATTAGCAAAATAAATTTAGCTGAAACGGTTGAATTTACTTTTGAATGTAATTTAAACGATATTAATGAAGAATTACTAAGATTATTAAGAAATTATGGAGTTAATCGCTTAAGTATTGGTATTCAGTCATTTAATGAAAGCAAATTGGCTTTTATGGAAAGAGAACATGATTTTAAAATAGCAGTTCAAAAAATCGCTTTGTGTCGAACATTTAATTTTAATAATATTAATCTTGATTTAATATATGGAATTCCAGGGGAGACTTTAGTTGATTTAAAAAAAGATTTACGTTTATTTTTAAAATTAAAACCCGAACATATAAGTACTTATTCGTTAATTATTGAAGATAATACGAAAGTAGCAATTGATGGAGTTCTACCAATAAGTGAAGAGGTAGATCGGCAAATGTATGATTATTTAACGGCTAAACTAAGCAGTAAAAAATATCATCATTATGAAGTAAGTAATTTTTCTTTAGCTGGTTATGAATCTAAACATAATTTAAACTACTGGCGTAATAACGAATATTATGGTTTTGGTTTAGGATCTCATGGTTATACTTTTGGCGTAAGATATGAAAACACCAGGAGTTTAACTGACTATTTTATTGGGAAGTTTTTGCAAAAAGAAGAGATTTTAAGTAAACAGACAATTATGGAAAATGAAATCATGTTAGGTTTGAGGACAACAGCTGGAATAAATCTTCAAAATTTCTTTGAAAAATTCGGGGTTGATATGCAAGATGTTTTTCCAATCAAGCCCTTAATTAAAAATAAAGATTTAATTTATCAAAATGGTAATGTTTTTGTTAATCCTAAATATTTGTATACAATGAATGAAATATTAATTAAAATGATTTAATATTATCACTTTAATATGTTATAATAATATGTAATATAGAGGTGTTTTTGATGAGTGAATTATATGATCAAGAAAAAACAAAACAATTAGACGAATTAAAGAGTTTAGCCGAAGTTGATTTTTCCGTTGGGAAAGAAGAACCAATTTTAGAAGAACCGGCTATTAAAAAAAAGCAAAAACAACGCTTGTTAGTTAAACTTAAAAAAAATTGGCAAAGCTTTTCTCGTAAAAAGAAGTTGGCAGTTGGATTTCTTTTTGTCTTTTTACTAGCGACGATAACAGTTGGAACGATCTTAATATTAAAAAGCCAGGAAGAGGAAGCAAAACCTAAAAAAGAAGTAGAACAGCTTATTATTAAAGATAATTATAGCTATAAAGATGGTGTTTTAACTTTCCTTGGGGCTAATAATGAGGAACTTGGGCAATATACTTGTAAGAATAAAGAAGAAGCATTGTGTTATGTTGCTTATATTAGTGGGGAAGATAGTTTTGATGTCCCTTCGTTAGTTGATGAAGACGGTCAAAAGCTAAAGTTTAGAACAAAAATTTATCATGATAAATATGTTTTTGTTTATGATAATAAGGAAGCGGATAAAGGTGTTGTAACGTTATATAACATGGCAACAAAGGAAGCTGAGAGTTATTATCAACTAGTCAAATCATATAATATTACAGCTTTAAATTATGTTATCTTAAAAAACAGTGATGGCCAGTATGGCCTAGTTGAAATAACTAAGTCAGGAATAAGCCAAAAAATTGATTTTAAATATGATTATATGGGAATTATTGCTGGTCAAACAACAACTGATAAATATGTCGTTATTAAATCAGCTGATAAGTGGTATTTAGCTGATTATAGCGGTAAAATAAAAACGAGTGGACTAAAGTATCCCGTTAAAGGTTATAATGATAAATATTTAAAAATTATCGATGATAGTAATGCTTATTTAGTTGTTGATTATAGTGGCGAGATGATTGCTAAAGATCTTAAGTATGTTTACTTAATGGCCGATTATTATCTATATGTTAATAATGATAATAAATTATATATTAAAGATTTTACTAACGCTAAGATGATTGAAGATGGATTAGTTCTTTTTAACAATGATTATTTAGCGACAATGATATATGATAAAAACGGTCAGTTAATTGAAACAAAATATGCTTTTAATGTAATTGATTTAGATGAAACACTAAAAGTAAATATTAAAGATAGTTCGGAAGATGGAAAAACAATTAACATAAATTTAGCTGAAGGAAACTTATCAAAAACATTAAGTTTCTATAGTTATTTTGCTGGTAAACTATATTTTTATGAAGATGATGATAAAGAAAGATTGATAGGATCTTACTTATGTACTAATCCAAATAATGATGTGGCAAACGGTTTAAAAAGTTGTTATCCGGCATCTGATACAAGATATGAAGCAAATGAAGTTGAACCAACCACAAATCGCCAAGCGACGATTCCAATCTTTAATCAAAGATATGTCTTTGTTTATGATTCGCCAGCTTTTGCTGAGGCAAAAGATATTAGTATTAGATTATATGACTTAGAAAGTAGTAAGGTTAAAGGAACATATGCTTCTGTAAATTCGTATACACCTGATAACGCAGAAACTTTAAAACATATTAATTCATCAATAGCTAAGATTGTGGCTAAGAATCGTAGTAATAAATTTGGGATGATTGAAATTAGTTCAACAGGGGTAACAAGTATTTATGACTTTTCTTATTTGGCAATGGAAAAGTTAGGTGAATATATTTTAGCGCAATCTTCTAATGGTAAATGGAAACTATTAATTGAAGGAACTATTAGTACTGTTGAATTTGAAGGAAAGATTATTAATTACACCGATAATTATTTAAAAGTAGTGCAGAATAAACGCTACTATGTGTTTGATTATGAAGGTAATCAAGTATTAGATACTAGTTATCGATATGTTGATCTCTTTGAAAATTATGTGGCGGTTGTTGATGATTCAAATAAGGTAACACTCTATGATTATCATAATGTAAATGTTATTACTGGGCGACTTAGTTTAAATAGTAGTGTTTATTTTGGAACTAATCAACCGGCTTATCGAGTAACCTTTAATAATAACGAGGTAACTATAGCTATCTTAGATGGTAGTGTTTACACTAATTATAAATACGATTTAGGAACCGGTAGTTTAATTCCGTAAGACTAAAATAAGCAGATTTTAAGTCTGCTTTTATTTTTGAAAAAAATTAGCACTCTAGTGTTGACAAGTGCTAATTTTGTAGTTATAATGTTTTTAGCACTTGTGAATGAACAGTGCTAAGGGGTGAAAGTATGGAGGAAAGACAAAAGATTCTTTTAAAGGAGATAATTGAACAATACATAAAAGTTGTAAAACCGGTTGGTAGTAAAACTTTATGTAAGAAGTTTAAATTATCGAGTGCCACAATTCGTAGTGAAATGGCTATTTTAGAAGCTCTTGGTTATGTTGAAAAAAATCACGTATCATCAGGAAGAATTCCTAGTGAAAGTGGTTATCGCTACTATGTAGAGAATTTAATGAAACCAAAAGAGTTAACTGGGGAAGATATGTTAAAATTACAAACAATCTTTCACAATCAACAATTGGCGATTGGCGATACGATTAGTCAATGCATGGCAATAATTAGCGAAATAACTAATTATACTAGTGTTGTCTTAGGTAAAAATTCAAAAGATAATAGTCTCCAACAAATCAGTATTGTCCCCTTAGAAGACAATAAAATCATTGCTCTGGTTTGTACTAATAAAGGGATTGTGGAAAGTAAACAATTTACTTTGCCACCAGACACATTTATTGAGGAATTAGTTAAAACTAGTGAAATTATTAATAAAATGTTAATTGGCACGCCAATTGATGAAGTAAGTATGCGTTTAGAATATGAAGTAAAACCAGTTATTGTAAAAAAGATTAAGCAATATGAAGCGGTTTATAATATTTTCTGTGATGCGTTTAATGATTTTGCTAAAAACAATGCTAATGTTCATTTCAGTGGTAAAACAAACATTTTAAAACAACCAGAATATAATAATGCCGATGAAATAAAAAAACTAATCAATAAATTTGAAGATGAATCTCTAATTAGAAAAATCGAAGAGAAAGAGCAAGGAATAAATATCTATATTGGCGAGGATAATGAATTCGATCCGAATGTAACAATCATTAAAAGTAAGTTTAATTTTAAAGGTGAAGAAGGAACAATTGCGATTGTTGGTCCTAAAAGGATGGAATATGATCGAGTTGTTGGCCTTCTAGAATACATTAACAACAATTTAGATAAAAAATAGGAAGGTGAAAAATTGACTAAGAAAGATAAAAATGAGATTGGGGAGGAACCAATTATAGCAACCGAGATAGATCTTGAGAAAGCCAAGCTGATTGATGATAATCACGGTTTAAATGATAAAGTTTTACGTTTAAGTGCGGAAATTCAAAATATGAAAAGAAGATATGAAGAGCAGATAAGTAATATATATAAATATGATGGTGAGCAATTTATTGCCGCGATGCTTACTACTTTAGATAATTTTGAACGAGCCTTAAATCGGGAAGATCAAAAGACTGATGAACAATTAATAAAATTCTTAGATGGATTTAAGCTAACCTATGCTAACATGAAAAAGATTTTTGATGAAGCCGGGGTTAAAGAAATTAATTGCCTAAATAATGATTTTGATCATACGACGATGGAAGCTGTTTTAACTGAAAAAGTTGATGGTGTTGAGTCAAACAAGGTAATTGATGTCCTTCAAAAAGGATATACCTATAATGGTAAAGTAATTAGATTCGCAATGGTTAAAGTTAGCGAATAATGAGAAAGGAAGAAAGAAAATGAGTAAAATAATTGGAATTGATTTAGGAACCACAAATAGTTGTGTGGCTGTCCTAGAAGGGGGAGAACCAAAGGTAATCCCTAATAGTGAAGGTAATAGAACAACGCCTTCCGTAGTTGCTTTTAAAAAAGGTGAGGAATTAGTAGGTGAAACAGCGAAAAGACAAGCTGTTGTTAATATTAATAATACTATTTCATCAATAAAACGTAAAATGGGAACAAAAAGCAAAGTTGAAGCTAATGATAAAAAATATACCCCAGAAGAAATTAGCGCTAAAATACTAGGTAAACTTAAGGCTGATGCTGAGAGTTATTTAGGTGAAAAGGTTACGAAGGCCGTTATTACGGTACCAGCCTATTTTAATGATGCTGAAAGACAAGCAACAAAGAATGCTGGTAAAATTGCTGGTTTAGAAGTTGAAAGAATAATTAACGAACCAACCGCAGCTGCTTTAGCTTATGGCTTGGATAAACAAGAGGAAGCTCAAACTATTTTAGTTTATGATTTAGGTGGTGGAACCTTTGACGTTTCTATTCTTGAATTAGGCGATAGCGTTTTTGAAGTTAAATCAACAAGTGGTAATAATCGACTTGGTGGGGATGACTTTGATGAAAGATTAACGGATTTGCTTGCAGATATTATTTCTGATATGAAAGAAATTGTAAAAAAAAAACATGAGGTTTTACTTACAAACTGCTTGACGCTTAAGGATGGAGACATTACTATGACTTTACAAAATCAAAGGAGATTTTTGTGAGTTTCATTCTTAAAAAACTTGACAGTATTAACAAGGATTCTATCGATAAAGAGGAGGATACTTCC
>CAYSZU010000004.1:0-29762 GCA_964435635.1 uncultured Muribaculaceae bacterium | reverse complement strand
AAAAAAGAGCAAGATGTAGATATAACTAAAGATAAATCAGCAATGCAAAGAATTAAAGAAGCGGCGGAAAAAGCGAAAAAAGACTTATCTAGTCTTTTAAAAGCCCAAATATCGCTACCGTTTATTGCCCAAGTTGATGGCTCACCAGTTAATTTCGAAATGGATATAACTAGAGCTAAATTTGAAGACTTATGTCGAGATTTATTTGATAGTACAATTGAACCAGTAAGAAAAGCTTTAAAAGATGCTAAACTAAAACCTGATAAAATTGATAAAGTAATTTTAGTTGGTGGATCAACAAGAATTCCTTATATTCGAGACTTAGTTAAAAAAGAACTAGGTAAGGAAGCCAATAAAGGGGTAAATCAAGATGAAGTAGTAGCAATGGGTGCAGCTATTCAAGGTGGTGTTTTAACTGGTGAAGTAGCTGATTTAGTTTTACTTGATGTAACACCGTTAAGTTTAGGAATTGAAACATTAGGTAATGTTATGACTGTTTTAATTCCAAGAAATACGACTATTCCAACAAGTAAGAGCCAAGTATTTAGTACTGCAGCTGATAGTCAGCCAGCAGTTGATATTCACATTCTTCAAGGGGAAAGACCAATGGTTAGTGATAACAAAACTTTAGGAAGATTTCAATTAGGAAATATTCCACCAGCCCCAAGAGGAGTTCCGCAAATCGAAGTTAAATTTGATATTGATGCAAATGGTATCGTTAATGTAACTGCTAAAGATTTAGGAACTAATAAAGAACAAAGTATTACAATTACATCTTCAACTAATTTATCAGATGATGAAATAGATAAGATGATGAAAGAAGCGGAAGCTAACAAAGAAGAAGATGAAAAAAGAAAGACTGAAGCAGAATTGAAAAACGATGCTGATGGAATCATCTTCGCTACAGAAAAAGCAATCAAAGATCTAGGCGATAAAGTAAGTGATGAAGATAAAAAAGAAGCAGAAGAAAAAATCGCTGATTTAAAGAAAGCTTTAGAAGATAACGATTTTGATGAAATTAAAGAAAAGAAAGAAGCCTTAAATGAAAAGGCCATGGCTTTAGCAACTAAGGTTTATGAAGAAGCAGCTAAAAATCGAACTGAAGAAACAACTGATGCTGACTCAGATAATCAAACTGATGAAGTAAAAGAAGCTTCATACGAAGAAAAAGAATAATTAAAGAGAGAGTTTCCTCTCTTTAATTACATGGAGGAAAAATGGCAAATAAACAAAAAACAAGGTCTGAAATCGCTGATGCTGATAAGTGGGATTTGAGTAATTATTATCAAACTGATGCTGAATTTGAAAGCGATTTTAATAAACTAGATGATTTATTGCAAAAAATCGAATCGTTTAAAGGTCAGATTGCCAAAAACGCCAAAAGTCTATTAACGTTTTTAAGGGCGGAAAGAGATTTATCAATTGTGGCAGAACGCCTAATTATTTATGTAACCTTAAAAGCTGATGAGGATTTTGAAAATGATTTTAATAGCAAAAGGTTAGTTTTAGTTAAAAACAAAGGAAATATTATTAATGAAAGACTAAGTTTTACTACTCCTGAACTACTGAAGACGGACTATGCAATAATTCAAGGCTTTATTAAAGAAGAAGAAGGCCTTCAAGAATTTGCGTTCGTTTTAGAAAAAATATATCGTTATGCGCCTTATGTTCTTCCAGCTGATAAAGAAGAAATGCTAATAAACTTTTCTAGTATTACTCGTGGTTTTAAAAAATCATTTGACTTAATAAAAAATGTCCAACTTAAATATGGTAATTTTAAAGATGAGAATGATCAAGTAGTTGAATTAACAAATAGTAACTATCGCTTATATTTGAAAAATTCCAAGCGAAGAGTTAGACGAAAAGTAAATCGTTTATATTTAAGTCAATATGAGCAGAATAATATGTGTATTGCTGAAAATATTATGGGCTGTTTTAAAACAGAAAATTATATTGCCAAAGTAAGAGGCTTTAAATCAGCTTTAGATCAGTCCCTTTTTAATAATAAGATTGATGAGAAGGTATATCACAATTTACTTACGACTGTTGAAAATAATCTTCCAATACTTGGCCAATATTATGATTTGGTTAAAAAGGAATTAAAATTACCAAACTTGTTTGATTATGATGTTACAACGCCATTAGTTCTAAACAGTAATGTTAATTATTCATATCAACAAGCCCAAGAAATAATTATTGAAGCATTAGGTATTTTAGGGGAAGATTATGTTGCTATTATAAAAAAAGCTTTTGTCGATAAATGGATTGATATTTATCCGAATAAAGGGAAAGTAGCTGGATTTTATTGCATGCCTAGTTGTGTTACAACCCCTTCGATTCTGGCTAATTATGAAGGAAAGTTTGAGGATGTTTCATCACTTACGCATGAACTTGGTCACGCTGTTAATTGTTATTATTCGAGTCAAAAGAATCCTTATCAATATCGTGATCATTCGATTTTTGTTGCTGAAGTAGCATCGTTAACGAATGAACTGATTTTATCAAATTATTTACTTAATAAAACAACTGATAAGAATGAAAAAAAGATAATTATTAATTATTTAATAAGTTTATATCAAGGGAATTTATTTAGTGCTAGTAAAGGGGCTCATTTTGAATTAGATTTACATAAAAAGTTACAAAATAATGAGGTAGTTACAAATACGACTATTAATGAACTTTGGGAAGATTTAACGAAGTTATATTATAACGATAAAGTAGGATTAACTAAATATTCAAAGTATGGCTGGTCAATTATTCCTCATTTTTATAATAATTACTATTACTACCAGTATGCAACAGGAATAAGTATTGCTACTTATGTTGCTGATAAGATTATTAATGGTGATCAAATAATGTTTAAGAATTATAAAGAGTTTTTAAAAACTGGTTCTGATGATTATCCATTAAATCACATAAATAAATTAGGGGTAGATATGCATAGTCCAGTTGTGATTGAAAAAGCAATTAAAGCGTTTGAAAAACTAATTGACCAATATAAAAAGATAGATAATAGTTAGAGGTGTGAGATGGCAGAAAAAAGAGATTATTATGATATTCTTGGGGTAGCTAAAACGGCTGATGAGCAGGAAATAAAAAGTGCTTTTCGAAAATTAGCTAAAAAATATCATCCCGATGTTAATAAGAATAGTGAAGCAGAAGCCAAGTTTAAAGAAATAGGTGAAGCTTATGCAGTTTTAAGTGACCCACAAAAAAAACAATCATATGATCAATATGGTCATGCTGCTTTTGAACAAGGTGGGCCAGGCGATCAGGGATATGGCGGTTTTTCTGGTTTTAATCCTAATGATTTTGATTTAGGAAGTATTTTTGAGGATTTTTTTGGTGGTAGTTTTGGCTTTGGCAATAATCGAAAGAGTCGTAATCGGCCAACTAAAGGCGAAGATACTTTAGTAAAACTTAATTTAACTTTTGAAGAGGCAGTTTTTGGTTGTGAGAAAACAATTACGCTAGATTTAGTTGATAATTGTGAAGCTTGTGATGGCCAAGGCGGTACTGATCGAACAACTTGTCAAAGTTGTGGTGGAAGCGGTCGTATTTTAACTGCCCAAAGAACTATGTTTGGTACTTTTCAAAGCGAAAGTGTTTGCCCAAGTTGTAGTGGGACTGGTCATACTTATCGAACTAAATGTTCGAAATGTAATGGTCAAGGCCATGTTATGGCTAGCAAAAAGATTGCGGTTAGTATTCCCGAAGGGGTTGATACTGGTTATCAATTGAGGATTTCTAATAAAGGTTCAGCGGGACATAATGGTGGTCCACATGGAGATATTTATATTGAATTTATTGTTCGTGATCATCAACTTTTCGAAAGACAAGATGATGATATCTTATTGGAAGTACCAATCACGATTACCGAAGCTATTTTAGGTGGTAAAAAAACGATTCCTACTTTAAGAGGAAGCGTTATTCTAAATATTAAAGAAGGAACTCAATCGGGTGAAAAATTCCGTTTAAAAAGTAAAGGGGTTAAAAATCCTAATACTAATCGCACCGGTGATATGATTGTTATTATTAAGGTTATTATGCCAACAAAACTTAATCGCCAACAAAAAGAGTTATTAGATGAATTAGCGAAAACTAATTTAGCTAATAGTACTCATTTTAATAATTTTGATAAATACATTAACAAGTAAGAATACTTGTTTTTGTTTGACACAGTTTAGCTAACATTGTTATACTTAAAACGAATAAAGGATTTGATGAAATGAAGAAACTTAAAAAATTCTTTGTCTTTTTGGGAATAATTTTAATAATTATGATCGGTTACTATCTGTTAAAAAGCCCTAGAGTTGCGGTTATGATTGATAGTATAAGCGATAATAGTTCTTCAATTATTGCTTTAGGAAATATAAGTATCAATTATTTAGAGGGCGAAAAAATTATTTCCAATAACATGACAAACAATAAAACTATTACTAGTAATTTTTCGGTATCTAATAATGGTTCACAAGTGGCATATTATTCAATTGGGATAATGACGATAAAAACAAATATTAGTGATCCGGAAAATATTTTATTAACGATTGAAAGTGATAATCAAGGGGGAAATATCAATCAAGTTATTTTGCCTTTAAATGATGAGAGCGTGCTTGATTCTATTGCTATTAATCCTGGTCAAACGCAAAGATATAAACTAGCAATTACTTATCAAGGTGAAGCTAGTAATAAATCATTAAGTGGGCAAATATATGTCATCCTTGATAGTAAAAGAGAATATGGTCTAGCTGATACGTTATTAAGAAATAATCCCATTGTTAAACCAAAAACTAACCCAGGAGAAGAACTAGCTGTTTTAAACGAAGGGTTAATTGAAGATCAAGATGATTATGGAAAAACTTATTATTTTCGAGGTCAAAGCAATAATAATTATGTTCGTTTTGCCGAAAGAGACTGGCAAATAGTTCGCCTTAATGGCAACGGAACAATTAAATTAATTTTAGTTGAAGCCTTACCTAATAAGCAGTTATATTATTCCAAGCAAGGGAAAACAAATGAGGAATATCTTATGATGGGCGATCTTACGAAAACGGACATTATAAAATATTTAAATAGTTGGTATGCTACTAATTTAATAAATTATGATCAATTCATTGCCAATACTAAATATTGTTTAACAACGGTTTCTCCCGTTTTAACCGGAGATGATCAATTTTTTAATTCTTATCTTCAAATTAGTGTTAATAAAAAACCGACTTTTCTTTGTCTTGAAGCAAGCAGTAGTTTAAAAATTGGATTATTATCAGCTGATGAAGTTATAATGGCGGGCGGACTTTTCGAAGAGCCGAATTTAAGCTATTATTTATTTAATGAAAATCAAACTAATAGTTGGTGGACTTTAAGTCCTCATCATTTAAATCATAAAGATAAAATAGGTTATTTATATGCCGTTAATGAAAAAGGAAGTTTAATTGATAGTGTCAAATCTGATAATCAATTAGCTATTCGACCAACGATAAGCTTAAATAATTTACTTGTAGTTTCTGGTAACGGTCTAAAGGAAAGTCCTTATATTGTCTCTTTATTGGCAAAATAAGTTGTCAAAAGCTTGTAAACAGGTTATTAGTTATTTCAATAGAATCATAATGGTGTTAAAATATTTATATGCAGGAGATGGGTAAATGAGTATATATAATGGGATTGTAAAATTTATCTCAACATTAACAACATTTGACATTATATTTTTTTGTGCAATTATTTTACTAATTATTTTAGTTATTATTATGTTATATATTGTTGATCAAAATGAAGAGACCCAATTTAAAGTGATTGATAATCAGCCAAATAATGATAATATTAAGCCACAACCAGTTTTAGAACCGCTTAATCAAATTGGGCCATTTGATGATAATCTTGACTTAACGGCCGTAACTCAAGCGTTAAAAGAAGCAGAACCGCTTAATGTTGATATGAATAAATATGAAATTGAGCAGGAAGAAAAAGCTATTATTAGTTATGAAGAATTACTTGAAAATACCGGTTCTTTTAAAATAAATTATGAAAATGAAGAAGATGAAGATGGGGTTTCGATTAAAAAAGTAAATCTCGCTAATATTGCGACAATTGATCCTGATGAGCCGATGGATAATGCTCCGGTGCAGGTTATTAGTTATGCTAAAGAAGAAGCTTTTTTAAACGCTTTAAAACAATTACAGCAATTATTAAATTAATCCTTATTAAGGATTTTTTTTTGCTTGTTTTTCTTACTAATAAAAACTATAATTATAAGACATGAGGGAGGATTAATAATGAATTTTAAAGTTTTAACTTTAGGTTGTAAAGTTAATATTTATGAGAGCGAAGCTATTATTGAAAAAATGATGCAAGCTGGTTATCATATTAGTAATGAAGAAAAAGCTGATATTATTATCATTAATACTTGTAGTGTTACTAATAATGCTGATTCCAAAAGTAGAAAACTAATTAGGCATATTAAAAGAGTTAATCCAACCGGTTTACTTGTTGTTTGCGGTTGTATGATTCAAAATAACGCTAAGCAAGTTATCCCTGCTGAAATAATAATTGGGAATCAGGATAAAAATAAAATTGTTGACTATATTAAGACTTACTTATTAGATAAAAAACCACTTCGAAATATTACTTCTAGTGATAATTTAATTTTTGAGGCAATGGCTCTTGAAAAATTTTCTAATCATACTCGGGCTTTTTTAAAGATCCAAGATGGTTGTAATAATTACTGTAGTTATTGTATTATCCCTTTTTTAAGGGGTCAATCACGTAGTAAAGATTTTAACGAAGTAATTAGTGAAGCTAAGACTTTGGTAGCTAATAATCATCAGGAAATAGTTTTAACTGGTATTCATACCGGTCAATACGGAATGGGAACTAACCATGACATAGTTGATTTAATTAATGAAATTAGCAAAATTGAAAAGCTAAAAAGGATTCGCATATCTTCCTTGGAATTAACAGAGATTAATGAAAAATTTATTTTAATGCTGCAGCAAAATAAAAAAGTTTGTGATCATTTACATATTCCTTTGCAGAGTGGATCAAATAAAATTCTAAAAGCAATGAATCGGCATTATATAACTACTGATTATGAAAAGAAAATAAAGGAAATTAGAAAGATTAGAAAGAATATTAGTATCAGTACTGATGTAATTGTTGGATTTCCTGGGGAGGACGAAGAATGCTTTGGGCAAACACTTAGTTTTTGCCAGAGAATGCAGTTTAGTAAAATTCATGTTTTTCCTTACTCAATTCGGGCAAAAACAAAAGCAGCTTCACTACCAAATCAAGTCTTAGGTCCAGTGAAGAAACAAAGGGCGCAGGAACTAATTAGGCTTTCAAATTCTTTAGCTAAAAATTATCAGCAAAAATTTATTAACCAAGAATTAGAAGTTTTAATTGAAGAAACCGGTAATTTACAAGCAACCGGGCATACTAGTAACTATTTAAAAGTAATTATTAATCAGGAATTAAAGAAAAATACATTCTATAAAATTAAGATTATCAAGGTGGATGATGATCAGGTTAAGGGTATTATAAGCAATTGTCTTTAATGATTAGGGATGGTATAATAATACGTAGTTAATAGCTAATTTTAAATAACTAGGATTTAAGGAGTTATAAATATGGAAAAAAACGAAACAATAGATGGAATAGCAATTACTAATATTGAATATGATGATGAAAATAATACAATAATTTTATATTCTGGTAAAACGCAGATTGCGGAATGTATAAATGTAAGAGTTAATGATATTAGTATTGCTAAATTAAAAAAGAAAAAAATAAGAAGAGCAAAGCGCGAGGCTGTTACGTTAAAAATCGGATCGTTTTTAACTGTTAGCGCTGTAATTGCTGGGCTTATTGGTGGAATGTTTTTTATTAAAGACCTCCAAGTTAAAGCAGAAGTTGAAAAACAGGAGAAATTAGCTAGTGTTGAAGATCTTGCTTTAAACTATATTAAAACGACCGACGGGCGTTCAATAGTAATGAGTTTTTTAGCCGAAGCTCTAGCTGATTTAGAAAAAACATCAGTAACTGATAAGGAAGCAAATAATGGTAATTATAGTAGTTTAGGGCGAATGGAAGAAACAATGCATAATTATATCGCTGAAGCTGAAGATAACCGGGTTAAAGCCCTTGATGCAGCTGCCGTGGGTGATAAAGAGAAGACAGAGCAATATACAATTGCTTACGCGAGTAAATTAATGGCGGCTGTCCGTTTTGCTTCGGAAAACGGGATGATGATTGGTGATGGTGAATATCGTGGTTATGAAAAAGCAATATTTATTGATGGAGTTGTTTATCTAATCATTGATTTAGCTAGTTTAGAAGATGGTATTTTACCAAAAGGAGCTATTTTAGTTGACAATGTTTTATATGCACCAGCTGATATCTACGAACAGATAAAAACATTATCATAAAGCGAATCCTTCGCTTTTTCTTTTTAAAAAGGAGGATCCATGAAATATATTAAAGGAAAAATCAGATCATTTATTTATGAGAGTCCAAGTGGTTATCGCGTTGGGCTTTTTCGGGTAAAAGAAACTAATGATGAAGATGTTACTGATTTTCTAAATAAGTCAATTACTTTTACTGGTCATTTTGCTGCAGTAAATAATGAAGATACTTATCTTTTATATGGCCAGTATGTTTATAATGACAAATATGGTTATCAATACCGAGTTGATTCTTATGAACGGCTTGAAATTAAAGGAGCAGATGCCGTAGTTGAATTTTTAAGTAGTTCCTTAATAAAAGGTTGTGGCGAAAAAACCGCCTTTAAAATTGTTGAAGTCTTGGGCGAAAATGCCCTTGATAAAATAAAAGATAATTATCAAAACTTATTACTAGTTCCAGGAATAAACGAAGCAAAGGCTTTAAAAATATTTAATTCGATTCAAAAGTATCAAGATACGGATATTATAATTGTGCGCCTTAAAAATGCCGGTTTTTCTGTTCGGGAAGCCCTTGATATATTAAATACCTTTCAAGAGTCAACTACTAAATGGCTAGATGAAAATATATATCAATTTACTAAGGTTATTGATTTTAATAAGATAGACCGCATCTATTTAGCTAACGGGCAAATTGATTCGGAAATAAGAATTAAAGCTTGTCTTATTGAAAGTCTTAATCGGGAAAGTTTTAAGACTGGTAATACTTATTTTATTCAAGCCGAAATAGTGCTTGCTTTACAAAAGGAATTTAATATTAATCTAACTGAAGAAACAAGCGCTGTTTATCTTAATATTTTAGCCAAAGAAGGGAAAATAGTTCAGCTGGCTGAAAAGATTTATTTACAAGAAATGGCCTTATATGAACAAGCAATTGCAACTGATTTAAGAATCATTAATTCTTTGCCTAAAACAACCACCCGGGATTTTATTAAAACAATTCGTGATTATGAAGAGAAGATAAAAATTATTTATAATCGAGAGCAGAAAGCCGCAATTAAAAATGCTTTAGAGAATCGGGTGACTATTATTACTGGTGGTCCAGGGACCGGAAAGACAACAATTGTTAAGGCAATTGTTGATTTATACGTTGAAATTAATAATCTAAGAGGGCTAAATATTGCCAAAGATATTGCTCTGCTCTCACCAACAGGTCGGGCTAGTAAGAAATTAGCTGAAGCAACTAATATGCCAGCAATGACGATTCACCGTTATTTAAAGTGGAACAAAGAAAAGAATGAGTTTCAAATTAATCAATTTAATAAAAATGAACATAAACTAATTGTCGTTGATGAAGTAAGTATGATTGATACCTTTTTGTTTAGCTCTTTATTAAGTGGTTTAAGTCATGATATTAAGTTAGTCTTGGTTGGTGATGCTAATCAGTTGCCAAGTGTTGGTCCAGGATTTGTTTTAGCTGATATCATCGCAGCAAATAAATTCAAGTATTGTCCTTTAGAAAAAATATATCGCCAGAGTAATAATTCATATATTCCCATTTTAGCCCAAGAAATAAAAAATCATCTTTTAAGTTCTGATTTTACCAGTCAAAAAGATGATTATAACTTTCTTGATATTAATAGTCAAAACATTAAAGAGATGATTAAAAAAATATGTGAAAAGTGTGTTGCTAAAAAAATAACTGAAAAAGAAATTCAGGTTTTGGCTCCAATGTATAAAGGAGTGAATGGAATAGATAACTTAAATATTGCCTTGCAAGAACTATTTAATCCCTATGATACTAAAAAAAGTGAGCGGCAGATTGGCGATGTTATATATCGGGTTGGTGATAAAGTATTACAATTAGTAAATGATCCTGATAACAATGTCTTTAATGGTGATATTGGTTATATAAAAGCAATTAAAAAAAGGGATGATAATGCTAAAAAGGAGATATATACGATTGATTTTGAAGGTAATTTGATTAATTATGAAAGAGAAGATATGAGTTCGGTTAAGCATGCTTATGCGATTTCAATTCATAAGAGTCAAGGTAGTGAGTTTCCTCATGTTATTGTGCCAATCTGTCATGAATATCATAAGATGTTATATAATAAATTAATATACACTGCTGTTAGTCGGGCCAAAAAAAGTTTAGTTATTATTGGTAGTCCACAGGCTTTCATAAAAGCGACAACAAATGACTATAGTAATAATCGCAAAACAACCTTAAAAGAAAGAATTATCGATAATCATGTCTAGTAATAATTATTTGACTTTTTATATTTAAAAAAACATGATATGATTATTTTATAGTGAAGGTGAAATTATGAAAAATAAAAAAGAAGATTTTAAACAGGATGATATTCGCAGTATTATTGTAAAGAGTAAAAAGATTATTGACTTGTTATATTTCGTTCTTGTTTGTGGTCTTATTTTAGGAATAACATTTTTAATAAAAGAGTGGGGCGTATTAACTATTATCGGAACCATCCTCAAAGTATTAGCACCACTATTTATCGGCTTTATTGTCGCCTGGTTGCTTTACCCACTAACTAAAAAGTTAAATGAATTTGGGATTAAAAAAGATTTAGCTGCCTTATTAGTATATTTTGCTTTTGTTGCTTTAATTATTAGTTTTTTTAGTTTTTTAATTCCAACTTTATACGATCAGCTAAATGATTTAATATTAGCTTTTCCTTCAATTTTTGATAGTTTAAAAAAGATTATTGAAAATTCATTTAATAACTTAAGTAGTCTAAAAATAGTTGATGTTAAAGAATTACAAGCTAACGTGTTTAATGGCATAGAAAATTGGATTATTAGTTTTACTACTAGTTTACCAAATTTATTATTAAGGTTTTTTGCCGGTTTATTTTCTAGATTAGGAACAGTTATTATTGGCTTAATGGTTGGTTTATATATGTTAATTGACTTTGATTCGATAAATCAACATTTAATAAAAGTAATTCCAAGAAAAGCTAAAAAAGAAACAAATCAATTGATTAATAATATTACGGTTGAACTAAGAAAATATGTTAATGGAATGATGGTTGTTACTTTTATAATTTTTGTTACTAGTAGTATAATTTTTGCTATTATTGGCTTAAAGGCACCAATCTTATTTGGGGTCTTATGTGGTATAACAAATTTAATCCCTTATATTGGACCATATATTGGTGGATCAGCCGCTGCGATTGTTGGCTTTAGTCAGAGTTCTTTAATCGGGATTTTAATTATTGCTTCTACCGTTGTTATTCAAGCGATTGAAAGTATGATTATTCAGCCACTTATTATGGGAAAAACAATGAAACTTCATCCCGCGGCAATTATTTTAGGACTACTTGTTTTCGGTCATTTTTTTGGAATTATTGGAATGGTTTTAGCAACTCCTTCTTTAGCATTAATAAAAACAATTTATCAGTTTTATGCCAAAAAATATGATTGGTTTGGAACGGATTATTAATTAAGTTTTTAAAACAGAAGGAATAATTATGATTTAGTACCACATAACTTGCTCTTTAGCAAAATGAGGTATTTTCTTTATAAAGAAAGGATTATATGTGATGAAAAAATTATCAATTCAAGAGCTAAGAGATTTATACTTTGCATTTTTTATTGCCAAGAATCATCAATTAATTCCTGGCTCAAGTTTAATTCCCGAAAATGATCCAAGTGTTTTATTTACAATGGCGGGAATGCATCCGTTGGTACCGTTTTTATTAGGTGAAAAACATCCGGCTGGAAAAAGACTAGTAAATGTGCAAAAGTGTATTCGAACAGGTGATATTGAAGCGGTTGGTGATGAAAGTCATTTAACATTTTTTGAAATGCTTGGTAATTGGAGTTTAGGCGATTATTTTAAAAA
The DNA here is from genome assembly GCA_964435635.1 of uncultured Muribaculaceae bacterium. Lineage (GTDB taxonomy): Bacteria > Bacillota_I > Bacilli_A > RF39 > UBA660 > DAOOOU01. Next base: position 17,504 of record CAYSZU010000004.1, on the reverse strand, counting down.
AGAATCAATTAATTATAGTTATGAATTTTTAACTAGCCCTGAATATCTAGCAATTGATCCGGCAAAACTTTTTGTTACTTGTTTTGCTGGTGATGATACTTTTCCGCAGGATACCGAAACTTATGAAACTTGGTTGTCTTTAGGTTTACCAGCTAGTCATCTTTTCTACTGTTCAAAAGCTGATAATTTTTGGATTTTAGGTAGCGGCGTTGGTCCTTGTGGACCAGATACAGAGATTTTTTATGACACTGATCAACCTCCTTGTAGTAGTAATTGTCAGCCTGGCTGTAATTGTGGAAAATATCTTGAAATATGGAATAATGTATTTCTTGAGTATAACACCGATAAAGATGGAAAAATAACCCCTCTGGCGCATAAATGTGTTGATACTGGAATGGGTTTAGAACGAACATTAAAAGTTTTAAATAATTATGATAGTATTTATACTTCGCCTTTATTTGCTAATCTAATGATGAAAATTAGCGAATTAAGTTCACTAGAGTATCAGCAAAACAAATTAAGTTTTGGGATTGTAATGGATCACTTAAGAACGGCAACTTTTATTTTAGGAGATAATCTTGGGATTGCGCCAAGTAATGTCGGACAAGGTTATATTTTAAGACGACTAATTAGAAGAGCTATTCGTCATCTTAAAATACTAAATATTAATGATAGTGTTTTACCTCTTTTGGCAGAGATAATAATTAGTGATTATCAAGATTTTTATCCAGAGTTAAATGAAAATCGCCTTTTTATCTTTGCCGAATTAACGAAAGAAGAAATTAAATTTAATAAAACCCTTAAAGATGGTGAAAGATTATTTTATAAGACAATTAAACATTTAAATAATAATATTATTGATGGTCCAACCGCTTTTAAGTTATTTGATACTTTTGGTTTTCCACTTGAATATACAGTAGAATTAGCTCAGGAAAACAATTTGAAAGTTGATATTGAGGGCTTTAATGAAAAATATAAAGAACATCAAGTTAAAAGTCGAACAATTGATACGGGGGCCTTTAAGGGAGGACTAGCTGATGCTAGTTATGAAACAACTAAGTATCATACTTTAGCTCATATTTTACTAGCTTGTTTACAGCAAATGTTTGGCCCTCAAGTTAGTCAAAAAGGCTGTAATATAACTAGTGAAAGAATTAGGTTTGATTTTAACTGGGAGCAAAAATTAACAACTGATGAATTAGCAATTTTAACAGCGAAAGTTAATGAGATAATTGATCAGAAGATTGAAGTTAATTTAAGTGAAATGACTTATGATGAAGCAAAAAGCCTTGGGGCACATGGAACTTTTGAAAATAAATATGGTAATTTAGTAAAAGTATATACCATTGGTAAAATCTCAAAAGAAATTTGTGGCGGGCCTCATGTTTTAAACACAGGCGAATTAGGGACATTTAAAATTATTAAAGAAGAGAGTAGTAGTTCAGGCGTAAGGCGCATCAAAGCTGTTTTAGAATAATAATTTAAAAAAGGCAGCAATTAATTATTTTAAAGGAAAAAAGTATTTACCCTCGTATATATATACGAGGGTGATTTTATGAGAAAAATATTTTTATTATTATTTTTTATGTTTTGGGGGACATTAGTTACGCATGCAATTTCTTTTAATGAAGGTAGTTATATTAGTAATACTTATATTAAAAAAGTACAAGGGAGTGTTACTAAATATCTCCAATTAAGGTTTATCTATGATAGTAATGGGCAGTTAGTTTATTGTTTAGAACCATTTTTACTTCTTGATGTAACTGGTAATAATTATTTGGCTGTAACAAATAACTATCCGGCTAATCTAAATTTATCAGCTGAAACATGGGAAAGAGTAATGCTACTTGCTTACTATGGTTATGGTTACTTAAATCACGGCGATGCTAAATGGTATAGTGTAGCCCAATTACTTATTTGGCGAACTGTTGCGCCACAAGCGCAAATTTACTTTACAAGTACCCCTAACGGGGCGTATGTTAGTCGATATGAAGCCGAGATTAATGAAATGGAGAGTTTGGTTGCTAATCATAAGTTAAGACCTTCTTTTAATAAGCAAAAGATTACTCTTAATTTAGGTGAGAGATTAGAATTGACTGATACTAATCAAGTGTTAAATCGTTATCAGTTAATAAATAATAATAATTTTTCCCTTAACCATACGGGGAACAAATTAATAATTGAGGGGATCAAACCAATGCCTTCAACCCCGATATATTTACAAAAAACTGATAAATATTATAATAAAAGTGTTGTTGCTTATACCCATGCCCAAAATCAAAATGCCTTAAGCGTTGGGTCTTTTACTCCGGAGACAGAATATATTGAGGTGGCTGTTACTGCTTCTAAAATAAATTTAAATATTACAAATAATAAGGATAAATACTCCAGCGAAGCCAAGTTTTTAGTAACTTATGGAATATATAATTATCAACATCAGCTTTTAGAGCAAGTAACAATGAATCAAAACGGCCAATATTTATCTTCTTATTTGCCATATGGAACATATTATGTTAAACAAATAAGTAGTGGGGTTGGCTATCAAAAAGATCTAAATCAATATCAAGTCATTTTAAACAGTAATAGTTTTAAAATTGTTAATTTACCAAACTACTTAATAACTAATCAAATAAAAATAACTAAATATTATGGTAATGATTTATATTACCAATATGAACTTGAAGAGCAAGCGACTTTTAATATTTATGATTATGAACATAAATTAGCGGCGACTATTATAACTAATGAAAAAGGTGAAGCTTCTTTAGAATTAGGTTACGGCCAATATTATATCAATCAAATAACTGGTAAACAAAAGCATGATTTAATTACTGAGCACTCATTTATAATTAAGGATGCTAACCTTTTTCAAGATATTAAACTTTATAACAATTTATTTAAAAATCGCGCGATAGTTTACTTAATTAATGAGGAAGGTGATTTGATTGATGAGGATTTAATAATAAATATTGGAACTGATTATCAAATTGAGGAAGGGATAGTGTTAACCGATTATTTGTTGGATGGGATTTATCCAATCGAACTAATTGGCACCTTAGAAAACTATGAAATAATTGATGTGCCAGAATTAATGATTAATGAAAACGGGGAATTTGAAATTATAGAGGGCGAAAAATTCATTCCCGTAAAGATTATTGCTCGCCTTAAGATTATTCCCCCGCTAATAATTGAACCGGAAGTCAGTGAAAAAGTAGATGAGGTGGAAGAAGAACTTGATGAAGAAGCAGAAATTATTGCTGAGGTCGAAGAAGAGGAAATTAATGATCTAGAACTAAAAAATGAGGTACTAACTACTAAAGAATCAATTGTTAATCCAAAGACTAGTTTTGATAACAATTTAATTAGGCTAGGGTTAATTGCAATTGTTAGTATAATAACCTTTTATTTAAGCCTAAAAGGCCAAAAAAGATTAAATTTAGAGTAAAAATGCCATTTTTTACTCTTTTTTTAAATAAAAAAAAGGAAATCAGCTTAAAACCTATAATATATTATATTAGAAGGTGAAGATTATGTCATATATTGATAATGCTGAAATTGATTTAATCAGATCTAAAGCTAATATTGCTGATATTATTGGTAATTATGTATCTTTAAGTAAAAAAGGGAAAAACTTTGTTTGTCTTTGTCCTTTTCATGATGACCACGCCCCAAGCATGAGTGTTTCGGTTGAAAAACAAATTTATAAGTGTTTTTCTTGTAATGCAGCTGGTAATGTTTTTACTTTTGTTCAAAATTATGAGAACATTTCTTTTGCTGAGGCAGTTAAGGTTGTGGCCGATAAATTGGGGATTGCTTTATCTGAAGGATATACTCCTAAAAGTGATTATTTTAAACAAGAACATGCCGTTATGGAATTAGCGGCTAAGTTCTTTCAAAACAATTTAAAGACTAAGCTTGGGCAAGAAGCTAACCAATATTTAAAAGAACGGGGTTTCGAAGAAAATCTTATTGATGCCTTTGGGTTAGGGTTAGCCTTAGATAATAGTGATGATTTATATCAAATTTTACAAAAAAAGAATTATAGCTTAAATTTAATTAATGATTTAGGGTTAGTAAATATTACCGCTAATAAAAACTATGATGTTTTTACCCGCCGAATAATTTTTCCCCTTTGGGATAAGGATGGAAATGTTGTCGCCTTTAGTGGTCGTATTTATCGCCATGAAGAAACGGCTAAATATATTAATAGTAAAGAAACTAAAATTTTTAAAAAAGGCGAAATGCTTTACAATTATCATAATGTAAAAGAAGCAGTTAAAAAAGCCGGTAATTTAATCGTTGTTGAAGGCTATATGGATGTTATTCGGTTAGCAAGTAATGGGATCAATAATGTTGTTGCTTTAATGGGAACTAGTATGACCAAGGAACAAGTTGAGTTATTAAAAAAATTAAGAACTGATGTTATTCTTTGTTTAGATAATGATATTGCTGGCCTTAAGGCAACTCTTGTTAATGGCGAAATGCTTTTGAAGGAGAATATTAAAGTAAATGTAATCAGGTTATCGGGAGCCAAAGATCCAGATGAATATATTGTTAAAAATGGTTTTGAGAGTTTTTTAACTAATTTGAAAAGTCCCCAGAATTATTTTGATTTCAAATTTCAATCTTTAAAAGAAGACAAGGATTTAAATAATTCTGAGGATTTAGCAAAATATATTAATGAAGTAATTACTTATTTAAATAAAGTTGATGATGCTATTTTAAGGGAGGTAACACTTAAGAAACTAAGTAAAGAATATGATGTTAGTCTTGAGGTTTTAAAAAGTAAATTGGTTACTAAAAAGGAAGTTCAGCCAACTGCTCCTTTAGTAAAAAAACCAGACAAAAAAACAGCTTATCAATTAGCCGCTGAAAAAATATTATATTTTATGATGAACGGTGAAAAGTATATCAAAATGTATAATAATAAATTAGGTTATTTAGATGATATTCGTTATCGGGAAATAGCAAGTGAAATAGTTTGCTATTATGAGAAGAATAAAAGTGCTGATGTTAATGTTGCAGATTTTATTTCTCATATTACGCCCAATCAAAAAGTGGGCGAGCTAGCACTTGAGATTGTTGGTCAGGGGAGTGAAGATGAACTTAACAGTGAAGCAATGGAACAATATATTTTGGCGGCTGAAAAAGCTATGACAGAAAAAGAAATAAAACATTTAAAGGATTTAATCAAAGCTGAATCAGATGAAGCAAAAAAAGTTGAGTTAATTACTAAAATAACAGAATTAAAAAAAGGAAGTGTAGATAATGATAAAAATTAAAAGTTTAGAAGAACGAAAAGAAGAGCTGATATTATTAGGTACTAAACAAGGATATATTACTTTTGAGCAACTAGCGGAGGCTTTAAAGGGCCTAGATATTGATAATGATTCACTAGATGAATTATATAATTTCTTTGTTGAAAAAAATATTGATGTTGTTTCTGAAGCTGAAGAAGCTGAAAGTGGTGGCTCTAATATTGCTGATATTAAAGATGAACCAATAATATTAGATGATGTTGAAATTACTAAAGATATAAATATTAATGATCCAGTGCGAATGTATTTAAAAGAAATCGGCCGCATTAGTTTATTAAGTGCTGAAGAAGAATTAAATTTATCTATTAGGGTTGCTAATGGTGAAGCTTTAGCTAAAAACATTTTAGCTGAATCAAATTTAAGATTAGTTGTTAGTATTGCTAAAAGATACGTTGGCCGGGGGTTATTATTCCTTGATTTAATTCAAGAAGGTAATATGGGTTTAATGAAGGGTGTTGAAAAATTTGATTATGGTAAAGGATATAAGTTTTCAACCTATGCGACATGGTGGATTAGACAAGCAATTACCCGCGCTTTAGCTGATCAAGCCAGAACTATTCGGGTTCCGGTTCATATGGTTGAAACGATTAATAAGATGGCAAGAATTCAAAGACAAATGACTTTAGAATTAAATCGCGAACCATTAGAAGAAGAAATAGCTGAAAGAATGGGAATAACAGTTGAGAAAGTACGAGAAGTAATAAAGATTAGTCAAGATCCAGTTTCTTTAGAAACTCCAATTGGTGAAGAAAATGATTCTCATTTAGGTGATTTTATTAAAGACACGCATAGTATGTCACCAGAAGAGTATGCAACAAATGAGATTCTTAAAGAAGATATAAAAAGTGTTTTATTAACTTTACAAGACCGGGAACAAGAAGTTTTAGAATTGCGATTTGGATTAATTGATGGAACAAGTCATACTTTAGAAGAGGTAGGCAAAAGATTTAACGTAACAAGAGAGCGAATTAGACAGATTGAAGCTAAAGCCTTACGCAAACTGCGTCACCCCTCAAGAGCAAAAAAACTAAAGGATTTCCTAATTGATTAATGATGAGCTTACGTTTAAAAACAATTGCTAAATACATTACCAAAAAAGATAAAGTTATTGATATGGGATGTGATCATGGCTTATTAAGTCTTTATCTTTGGCAAAATAGCTTATGTCAGACAATTGTTGCTGCTGATGTTAATGCGATGGCGCTAGCCAATGCTAAAAAAAACTTTGATAAGTATCAACTAGCCATCAAAACGATTATTTCTGATGGGTTAAATAGCATTAATACTAAGACCTATAATACAATGGTTATTGCCGGTTTAGGAACAAATACTATTATTAATATTTTAAGTAATCAAGAAAAGCTCAAGCCAATTAAAAAAATTATTTTACAATCAAATAACGATTGGCCTGAACTAAGGTTTTTTATGGCTAAAAAAGGATATTATTTAACTGCTGAGGAGATTATTAACGATCATCAAAAATATTATGCAATCATGATTTATTTAAAGAGCGAAAAAAAGAATACGCGCTTTGAAAAACAATTTGGTCTAGCTTTAAATAAGAATTATTTTGAATCATTAATTAACCAAAACATAAAAATAATAAACCAATTGCCAAAGGGTAAATATATTTTAAAATTACAATTAAAGTGGGCAAATAAAAAACTTAAAAAGATTGTTAATGAATAACAATCCTTTGTTTTTTACTTTATTAATAGGCCTTAATCAGGTGTCCAATCAATAAAAAAATATTTAATATTTATAATTAGTGTGGTATACTCAAGATACAATAGAAAATGTTTGGAGGGATTAAATAGATGCTTTTTAATTCTAATAAAGACAAAACAGTTGCTCCATTAACCATAAAAGATAATAATTCAAAATATTTTTTTGGTAAGATAACGCTGACAATAATTCTTAGTATTGTTGCTTTTTTTAAGTATGTATTGATTGGTATTGGAGTTGTTTTTAGTTTCTTTTATAATTTCTTAGTAATTTTTATTAATTTGATTAAAAAAATGACCGGGGCCGAAATCGCAAATAAAAAAGATTCTAATTCAAATGGTCCTTATTTTCCGGGCCATAAAAAAGTGAATCTTAAACCGGATAAAGTTAGTAAAGCACTTTTAGCTGCCAAACAACAACTTTTACTTGAATTACAAGGTGATAATGTTCGAAGTGAGGTTGCAATAGTTTACCGAGTAACGGCCAAAAACGCTAATGGTAAAATCAGAACAGAAACTATTAGTGGTTTTTCAAAACAAGATATTAATGCTTTTTTAATTAATGAAGGATATGAAGTATATAAAATTGAAAGCTCTGATATGGTCCGATTTGTTTTTGGTAAAAGTTCAATTTTTTATTCTCGTTTAAGTGGTAAAGACTTAATATTTTGGTTAACTCAGTTAGCAACATATGTCAAATCTGGTATTCCTTTAACCGAAGCTTTAAGAATTTTAGCTCGTCAAATGGGAAAGAATGGCGTTCCAAATAAAATATTCTCTGCTTTAGTTTATGAATTAACAATGGGTAATTCTTTTTCTGTAGCAATGGAAAAGCAAGGAAATGTTTTTCCTAATTTATTAATTAATATGATCAGTGCTGCTGAAGCAACTGGTCAATTAGAAGAAACGCTTGATGATATGGCAACATATTACGATGAAATAAACAAAACAAAGAAACAAATGATTAGCGCAATGATTTACCCTTCTTTAATTCTTGTTTTTGCTGTTGGGGTTATTACTTTTATTATGTTATTTATTATTCCCCAATTTGTTCAAATTTTTGAATCGGCAGGGACAAAGATATCAGGTATTACGCTTTTCATATTAAACTTATCAAAGTTTTTAAAAGATTATATCTCTTATCTTATTGTTATCGGCGCCGCTATTATTATTGCCCTAGCTTTTATTTATAAACAGGTAAAATTGTTTCGTCGGGCTATTCAAATGTTTTTAATGAAAATGCCTTTAATTGGTAAAGTAATTATGTATAATGAAATGACAATTTTTACTAAAACTTTTGCTTCATTATTAAGAAATAATGTTTTTATTACTGATAGTATCGATATTTTAATAAAGATAACGAATAATGAAATATATAAAGAATTAATGATTGAGACGGTAACAAATATTGCTAAAGGGGATAAAATATCAACGGCCTTTAAAGATCATTGGGCAGTTCCAGATGTTGCTTATTATATGATTGTAACTGGTGAATCAACTGGTGAATTAGCTTCAATGATGAGCAAAGTAAGTGCTTATTATCAAGAACAACATCGCAACATTATTAATACGCTAAAAAGTTTAATTGAACCAATTATGATTGTTTTCTTAGCAGTTGTGGTTGGAGTTGTAGTTTTATCAATTGTAATGCCAATGTTTCAAATGTATGACACGGTAGATATGTAAGGAGGAACCAAAATGTTAATTATTATTTATTTGTTTTTAATGGGTTTGGCAATTGGTTCGTTTTTAACTTTAGTTGGAATGCGGGCGCCTATTAATAAATCAATTATTAAACCTAGGAGTCATTGTGATAATTGCCAACACGTTTTAAAGTGGTATGAATTAATTCCGGTTTTTTCTTATCTTTTCCAAAACGGGAAATGTCGAAAATGTGAAACAAAGTTATCACTAGTTTATCCTTTAATTGAGCTTTTTAGTGGTAATTTATTTGCCTTGACCTATATTTATTACGGCTTTAGTTATAATTTTTTTGTAACTATTATTTTAGGATGTTTATTTATCTTAATCTTTGTTAGTGATTTTAAATATATGATTATTTTAGATACCCCATTAATCATTGCAACATTATTGATTCTAGGCTTAAGATATTACTATTTTGGTTTATATGATGTTGTTTTCTATTTAATATCTGGGGTAATTATTTTTGTTTTTATGTTGTTAATCAAATTACTTGGCGATAAAGTCTTTAGAAAAGATTCAATGGGTGGGGGAGATATTAAATTATCCTTTGTTTTTGGTATTACTTTAGGAATAAAGTTTAGCTTTGTTGCTTTAATATTTGGCTCATTTTTAGCTTTTCCTTATGCATTATATAACATGGGCACCTCAAAAGAAGCGGAAATTCCTTTTGGTCCATTTCTGGCATTAGGGATGTTTTTAGCTTTTGTCTTTATGGAGCCGATAAATAGTTTACTGTTTATGATAAAATAAAATGACTAGAAGTTTAATACTTCATAGTCATTTTTTTGATTGCTTAATTTGTTATTTTGATTATTTTTATCTTTTTGTTTACCCATTAATATATTCTTAATATCAATATCTTCTTCGCCAAAATCTTCTTCTATATCAATTATTCTTAAGATTTCTTCGAAACTAGTTGAGCCATCAATAACTTTGTGAAGGCCATCTTGTAATAAAGATTCTACCTGACCTTCCTTGTAAACTAAAGCTCGTAATTCTTTTTTTGTTTGGTTATTAATAATAGCATCTTTAATCCGGGGATTCATTGCTAAAACCTCATGGACAGCAACTCGTCCCATATAGCCGTTCATACACTCATCACAACCAATGGGGCCATATATCTCATTAACATCAAGCCCAATAGAATATTTTATAACGGTTTTTTCATAGTCCGTTGCTGGTCTTAAAGTTCGACATTTTGGACATAATTTTTTAGCTAGGCGCTGGCTGATTATGCCAGTTAAAGCTGAACCTAATAAGTAGCGCTCAACATCCATATCAAGCAGTCTTTCAATGGTGTTTAAGGCGTTATTAGTATGAAGGGTTGATAATACTAAATGGCCAGTAATTGAAGCTCTAACGGCAATTCTAGCTGTTTCATCATCACGAATTTCCCCAATCATTATTATATCTGGATCTTGGCGCAGAATACTTCGCAGGGCATTAGCAAAATTAAAGCCGATCTCCGCCATTACTTGAACCTGATTTAAACCAGGGATTTTCATTTCTACGGGATCTTCAACGGTAATAATATTTACTTCTGGTGAGTTTAGTTTTTGAAGAATTGCATAGTTAGTAGTTGATTTACCACAACCGGTAGCACCAGTAGTTAAAATTATCCCATTTGGCACCGTAATCATCTTATTAACTTTAGCCAAATTAAAAGCAGAGAAGCCTAAGGCCTCTAAGCCATCGCTACTCATTGAATAGTCTAATATTCGAATAACAATTTTCTCCCCATCAACAATTGGCAAGGAAGAAACACGCATGTCTAAGGTACGGCCTTCCATTTCAGTCTTAATAGCACCATCTTGAGGCATTCGTGATTCAGTTATATTCATATTAGCAATAATTTTAATTCGGGTTGAAAGGTTCTTTTTAATAACTTCAGGAACTTCGGCATAGTTAATTAAAACGCCATCAATTCGTAAACGAACTTTTAAAACTGTTGGTGTTGGGTCAAAGTGAATATCTGATGCTTTACGATGAACGGCATCAAGAATCATTTTATTAGCTATTTCGACAACCGGCAAATTATCGTAATCATAAACTTTAAGCATCAACTCACCTCAATCCCTATATTCTTAAAATTATTATACAATAATTATGATTAGAGTACAATTATTTTATTGATATAAAGTAAGATATAAGTTATAATACAAGAGAAAAGCGATGAACAAGAGGAGTAAAAGATCAGATTCAAATAGAGAGTTAGGGTATGGTGGAACCTAATAGATATGATTTTTGAAGGTAGCTTGGGAGCTTATATATTTAAATAATATATCGTTAATATGCGTTAAATATTTAAGGTAACTAAGTTACAAATTAAGGTGGTACCACGAATAAAATCGTCCTTTGGCTGATTTTATTTTTTATTTACCAAAATTAACTAGTTACAGAGGAGGAACCAAATAATGTTAGATAACAAATATGATTTTAAAGAAAAAGAAATCAAGTGGCTGAATTATTGGCAGGAAAAAAAAGTTTATGATTTTAAACCTGATCAAAGAGCAATTTATTCGATTGATACGCCACCCCCAACCGTAAATGGCAAAATTCATATTGGCCATATTTTTTCGTATTCGCAAGCAGAAATGATTGCTCGATATAAAAGAGTAAGGGGTTTCAATTTATTTTATCCTTTTGGTTTTGATGATAATGGTTTACCAAGTGAAAGATTAGTTGAAAAAGAACAAGGGAAAAAAGCTCATGAAATAGGGCGGGAAAAGTTTACCCAATTATGTTATGAAACAACGGATAAATACGAGGCTGAGTTTAAAAAATTATTTAAACGGGCAGGGTTTAGTGCTGATGTTGATAATTCATATAAAACAGTTAGTGCTTCAAGTACTAAAGTTAGTCAATTATCATTTTTAGATTTAGTCGCAAAGGGTTATTGTTATCATAAGGAAAGTCCAGCCCTTTGGTGTAATGAATGTCTTACTTCAATTGCTCAGGCTGAGTTAGAAACTAAAACGGTTAAAACAACCTTTAATTATCTTACTTTTAAAACAACAAAAGGAGAACCTTTTGCGATTGCAACAACTAGACCAGAATTATTACCGGCGATTGTTTGTATTTTTGTTAATCCAAATGATGAAGAACGTAAACATTTAATTAATCAAGAGGCAATTGTGCCAATCTTAAATATTACAGTGCCAATTATGGGCGATGAAAAAGTAGCAATTGATAAAGGAACTGGAATTGTTATGTGTTGTACTTTTGGTGATCAAACCGATATTGAGTGGTGGAAACAATATAATCTGCCATTAAAAAACATTTTAACAAGTGATGGTTATTTAGAAAATAGTATTCCTAATTATGGGGGTTTAACAATTAAAGAAGCCCGCCAAAAGATTATTACTGATTTGCAAACTGGTGGTTATGTTATTAAAATCGAGGATTTAGAACATGAAGTTCAAACTCATGAACGATGTGGTAAAGAAGTAGAATATGGTATTTTAAAGCAATGGTTTATTGATTTAATGAATCATAAAGCAGACTTTTTAAAAATCGGAGCAGAAATTAATTGGTATCCTGCTCATATGCGTAATCGCTATAATGAGTGGGTTGAAAATATCTTATGGGATTGGTGTATTTCAAGACAAAGATATTTCGGGGTTCCATTCCCAGTTTGGTATTGTGCTACTTGTGGGCAGCCAATCTTGGCTAAGAAGGAAGATTTACCAGTTAATCCTTTAGTAGATCAGCCAAAAGAGCGATGTTCTTGTGGTAGTAATGAGTTTATTCCCGAAAAGGACATTATGGATACTTGGCAAACTTCTTCGGTAACACCTTTGATTAATATGAAATATGGTGAAAAAGAAAACTATGAAGATATCTTAAAGCCAATGAGCTTAAGGTGTAACGCTCATGATATTATTCGAACTTGGGATTTTTATAGTATTGTTAAAGGTTTCTATCATTTTGGCATGAAACCTTGGGAAAATATTATGATATCTGGGTTTGTTATGGCCGATAAAGGTGAAAAGATTAGTAAAAGACTTAATAACTCAAAGATGGAGCCGTTTGAATTGTTAGAAGTTTATGGAGCTGATATTGTTAGATATTGGGCTGGGTCTGGTAAACTTGGGACTGATATAATCTTTAATGAAGAGGCTTTTCAAAGAGGTAAAAGACTAATTAATAAACTTTGGAATTTAGCTAAATTAATTGAATTACATTTAAAAGATTATACTGATCAAGAATTTACTGATTTTGAATATTTTGATAAATGGATAATTACTAAATACCAAGTAATGGAAGCAAAGTTTATTAAACACTTAGATGATTATGAGATTGGCTTAGGCTTGAATCATTTAGAAAAATTCTTTTGGGATTTTTGTGATAATTATATTGAAATAGTTAAACATCGTTTGTATCGCCCCGAGGAATTTGGCCAAAAAGCGCGCTATTCAGCCCAAAAAACAATTTATATATTATTATTTAAATTCTTACAAGATTTTAGTATCTATTTTCCGTTTATTACAGAAGAAATTTTCCAAGCTTTATATCATCATGAAAAATCAATTCATATTACCCAAATTGAACCATTAAACTATCAATTTGCTGAAACAGTTAAAGCAGCAGATGGCCTAATTAGTATAATCGGCGAAATAAGAGGAATTAAAACTAATAATAGTGTTTCGCTTAAAACCCCGATAACATTGTTAGAATTAGGTTTAAATGAAGAATTAACAAAGGCAATGAAAGAAGCTCAAAATGATTTTAAAGCAACATTATATATTGCAGAATTAATAATTGCTGAAATAAATGACAACTATTTGATTAAAAAAATCGAGTTAGAAAAATGATAAAAGCCATCTTTTAATGGCTTTTCTTTTCGCTAATTATCGAAAAACATTTTTTAAGAAAATATTTATTTAATATTTGAAAAAGTTTGGTATAATAGTAAGTATAAATAGTACTTTAAAATTAACTGATTATTATAAGCATAACTTAGGTAGCAAACAAACATCATTAAAAGACTAGATTATAGTTTAAAGAAGGATAGTGATTAAAGTGGCAGAAAAAGGAATTTATTTTGATTTTGATAAATTAAATATCGCCAGAGACATAATTGCCTCTGCTAATGATTCTTTAAATGGGGCAAAAAGTTCATTAATTAATTCAAATGCAAATATCGATAGTCGTTTAAATCAACGATATAGTGAGTTAGTTGATAGCAAAGGTTTATACAAAACTTTAGGCGTTGATTATTCGTTAATGGATAAGCATAATTTTACAAGTATAATTAATGAAAGTATTAAATTTAGTAATAGTGTAATTGAAGTTTTTAATCTTGTATTACCAATTGATTATAAAATTAATCGTGATAATTTATCTGATATAAATGCTGGTATCCCAGCGGCAGCACCGGAACCTCCTGAAATTGAAACTGCTAGGGAAGAACAAGTGACTATGGCAGCTGGTTCTAATGATCAAATAGCGACGACTAGTAACCCAGAAATTGAAACAGCTCCGGCTTCAGAACCTAAAATAGCTTTAGCACCAGAAATAAATAGTGAACCCGCGCCTCCTTTAGAAGCAGAAAAAGGGTTAGTGACTAACGGCCAAGTAATGGATGTACCTGGTTCATTAACTTCATATAAATCATATACTAAGTATTCAAAGGTTACTAAAAGGATGAAAGAAAATGGTGAGTATGCTACACCACAAGGGGCCATTGTTTATGGTGGTGCCTATAACGGGATAACTTATGATACTCACACGGATGCCAAAACTGGAGCTCGTTATGTTAATCTAAATGGTGAAAAATATTTTTGTGTTGCAATGGGTACTTATTTTGGTAATGTTGGTGATACGTTTAGTGTTTCAACCGACAAAGGCAATACTTATAAGGTTATCATGTGTGATGCCAAAGGAAATGATTCTAAGGGCTGGCACAATGGAAAAACATGGTACCATGAAAGTAATGGTAATAAGTGTTTAACCGAATTTTATATTGATCATATTCCTGAAGAGATTAAGGTTTACCGGAGTGGGGAATATATTGGGACAACCGGAACTTTTGATACCATCAAACAATTTAGTGGAAACGTTATTAATATTACAAAACTAAGTTAAGTTCAAGATTACTTGAACTTTTTAAATGAAATTATCTTTTCTTTAATAATATAAGTATTAAGGAGTAATTATAATAAAGATGACATATATAATAAAAGAAATTCCCCTAATGCAAAGGCCAAGAGAGCGTCTTATCAAATTAGGGGCCGGAGCATTAAGCGACGAGGAACTAATTGCAATCTTGATTAGAACGGGCTATAAAAATACTAATGCCAAAGATTTAGCTTTAGAATTGCTAGTTAAAATTGAAGATATTCATCATTTAAAAGCCATGACTACTAATAGTCTTTCTAAAATTAAAGGGATTGGCCAAGTTAAAGCAACAACTATTATTGCGGCAATTGAACTTGGTAATCGGGTAAATAAAGTTGTTTTACAAAGTAAACAAGATGTTTGTAATCCCCAAGTTATTTTTAATCTTTATCATGAGCAAATGAATGAGAATAAACAAGAAAAATTAATGGCAATTTTGCTTGATACTAAAAAACAAATCATTGCGGCTAAGATAATCTTTATTGGGACAATTAATTCTAGTATTGTTCACCCTAGAGAAATATTTAAAGAAGCAATTATTAATAGTGCGGTAAATATTATTCTGGTTCACAATCACCCATCGGGTGATTCTAAACCTAGTATAGTTGATGATAATTTTACTAAAGCAATTATTGCGGCCGGGTTACTAATTGGGATTAATCTGCTTGATCACATTATTATTGGTAACAATGAATATTATAGTTATTTTGAGACTAATCCGAAATTATTTGCCAAAAGCCAATAATAATTTGACAAGCAAGCTGTTTTTTGATACAATCTTAACGTTTTAGGGCTTTCTTAAAACCGCACTAAAAAGGTTAGAAGTTTACGAATGTAACACCTTCAGGGCGCGTCTTAATAATATAAGGAGGTAAGAAATGAAAGCTATATTTATAACTGGTGGTAAGCAATACTATGTAACTGAAGGCGATATCATTTATGTTGAAAAACTAGATGTTGAAGCGGGCAGTGAAATAATTTTTGACGAAGTATTATTCGTTGATGGTCAAGTCGGAACACCAACTGTTAAAAATGCCAAAGTAGTTTGTACGGTTGAAAAACACGGCAAACAAAAGAAAATTACGATATTTAAATATAAACCAAAGAAAAAATATCGTAAAACTCAAGGTCATCGTCAGCCGTATACTAAACTTGTTGTTAAAACGATAACAAAGAAATAAGATGATCAAGGTTAACGTTACGCTTCATAATAACATTATTAATCAAGTGGCAATTACGGGCCATGCTAAATTTGATGTATATGGTAAAGATATCATCTGTGCTAGTGTCTCATCAATTGTTATTACAACAATTAATGCAATTCTAAGTTTAGATGAAGAAGCAATCAATTATGAAGAAAAGAAAAATAAATTAAATATTAAAATAATAAATGATAATCAAATTGCAATAAAATTAATTAACAATATGTTAAAAATGCTTGAAGAAATTCATTTTGATTATCCAAAAAATATCGTAATTAGAAATGAGGAATAATAAATGCAATTATTAAAATTAAATATTCAATTATTTGCTCATAAAAAAGGACAATCTTCAACTTCAAACGGACGTGATTCAAGTGGTCGCCGTCTAGGAGCAAAAGCTGCTGATGGCCAAACAATTAATGCCGGAAGCATTATATATCGTCAAAGAGGAACTAAGATACATCCTGGAGTAAATGTCGGAATTGGTAAAGATCATACTTTATTTGCTAAAGTAACTGGTATTGTAAAATACGAAAGATTAGGTAGAGACAAGAAAAAAGCATGCGTTTACGAAAAACAAATGTAAAGGACATATTAATTTAGACCTGGACCTTATAATAGCATAAAATTTATGGTATAATGAGGACGTAATATTTACAGGAAAGGAGGGAATGAATATGTGGAAATTGTTAAGAAAATTCTTCTAGAAAATACTTTTAGTAGCTACTAGAAGAGGGGCGCTCAGTACTGAGTGCCTTTTTTGATGTAAAGTTGATGTTAAAAAATTCACATTAAATTTAAAAGTTTAACTATATATGGTATTATATATTTAAGATAGAGTGGTGTTTAACATATGGAAAAGAAAGTGGTAGTATATACTTCTAAAAAATCAGAAATACTGAAGGTGTTAATGGTTTTTTTTACATATTTTGTACTTGCGACATACGGGGGAGGATTTTTATATAGTCTTGGCATTAAATCAACTGTAATTGGTTCTCTCATTAAAGATTTAATTTTTTTAATTTTCATTGTATGGATGTATTTTGAAAACATAAAAAAAGATTGGTTGTATATTAAAAACAAATACAAATTTTGGCCTTTCATAAAAAATGTTATGATTAATTTTGTTATTATAATCATTTTGATTTTGCTAACAGGTTTTATCTCGGATTTGATTTATCCGGTAAAAGAAGTGCTAGATGAAAATACGGAAGCGTTATGGAGTATGACACAGATATCAATTGTGTATACGATTTTTAAAACAATGATATATGCGGTTATAGCTGAACAACTTCTTTTTAGAGAATCTATTAGAGAATTAATTGATAATAAATATATTTTTGTAATAGTAAGTGCTTTAGTTTTTACGATGATGAATTTCATTTTCACTTCTGCTCTTTCTGAATATATTATTTATGATATTATACAGTATTTTA
>CAYSZU010000003.1:9924-52281 GCA_964435635.1 uncultured Muribaculaceae bacterium | reverse complement strand
TAAATAAAACCTGTCCCAAAAAGGTTTTCAACACCGGGTATTCTTAAACCTGATTTAATTATTTCATCAACAACATTCATGTTTTCCAAAACTTGATATTCAATTGTTTGGCCATCAATTATTGCCGAGCTTTTTTTGCCGGTATAATATAAAGTTGAACCTTCTGCAAGTTTTGGAATATCAAATTTTCCACCAATGTGCGATTGCCCTATTTTAGCTGCTTTTGCATCACCAAATCTTAGAGCGATTCCCTGATAATGCAGTTCGGTAAAAATGGCATCAGGTATGTTGCCACTAGAATCAATCAGCGAATCTAGCAAAGAGATTGAATCAGCGTCAAGTCCAGCTGCTGCAGCTTGGGTTTTCAGTTCGGTGATTGCTGCTTTCCATTGTGCTGGATTTGATAAATCTCCGATTCCAGAATTACTCTTTGTATGGGCAAACACCACCATTGCCATTATCGCCGGATTAACTCCATCCGCGTCGATATTCGTTGCGTTTTGAAGAATTGTTAAGGCCGAGTTTGAAGCATGAGAAGAACGATGAAGCGCAACCGGATTAAAACTATATACTAAATCACCTACTTTTAATTTTTTAGGGACATCCTGGTTGTACTGTTTATATTGCCTCTCAGATATTCCAAATTCTTTAGCTAAATATCCAGTTAGGTCGCCGTTTGCCTTAGCAATATCGTCTGCGGTTATTTCATGTACTATATATGCTGTATTTTTCAGATCAATTTTTCTGTATTCGTACCATTGGTAATAGTTGTCTGATGCGTCTTTACTCTGCCTTTCAATTTTAGCTAGAAACTTGGTTTGAGACATTGAAATATCGTGCCACTGAGCAGCTTTGATTAAAGCTTTATAATCAAATGTTACTCCAGATGTCTGCTCAAGTATTTTTGCTATTTTTACTGATTTTAAAGCAACTCTGGCGGTATGAAGAATATTATGTGAATCATAACTTTTATATATTGAAGGTCCTAACGCGTTAACGACTTGAGCTAAATGATTAATATTACTAAACATGTTCGTCCAAATTTTATTTGTTTTGGTTGAAAAAATGGGTCTCATTAGATTGGCAGTTTTTAAAGCAGTGTTTAATTCAACTAATGCATTTTTATTGTTTTCTATATTTAATTTACTTAAGGTATCAATAACAGATTGATCTGCAACATAATTTACCGGATTGGCATATGTTGCAGGATTATAAGGCGCAACCGGTACTGTAGGAATAGTTGCTGTTGCAGGTGTTGCTGGCGTTGCCGCAGCAGCAGAAGGCTGAACTATACTTCCCACAGCCATAACTTGATCAATTAAGGCCTGCGTTGCGATTGTTCCGCCATTATGGGAATCGATGATTGCATATAACTGTTGAGCCGTAACTACTGTTGCTTTACCAGCAATATTAATGGTAGTCTGACCGCCACCCATAAGAGCAGACATTAAAAAGCCCATAACAGCCGCCTCAGTAAGTTGAGAAGAGGCATCTGCAATAGAAATAGTTTTCCCAAGGAAGACACTATCATAATATATACCTAATAATTCTTGGACCGCCTCCGTACCAGCCTCTTGTAAATAGCCGGAAAGTTTTGGGGCGAATTTAGGATTAAGACCAATCATATTACCGTAAGACTCTATGACTGCCTCTGATAAGCCGTTTGCTACACCATACATAAGGGATGTTGGCCCAGAGAAACCATCATGAACTGCTGAATTCATCGAACTTCCTCCAGCAGATAAGCCGACTGTAATAACACCAGCATGACCAAGGAACCATGCTAACCCGGTACCAGCTTCAACATTCTTGGTAATTGCCCCAGCAGTAATTCCAACAGCAATTGGAATAGCCATATTACCGGCAGACGCACTAAATTTATATATATATTTATAGATAGCTTCGTATTCTCCACTAGCCATAATAGCTCTTATTACTTCAGGATCCTGGTTGTTTGCTTCACATATTTTTTCAAAATTAGGATCATAAACATTATCTCTACACATTTGAATAAATTGTTGTTCAGTATATCCTTTTTCTTTCAATTCGGCTAATAGTTGTGGGTCAATTAATTGATTACTTAAAGCTTGTAGGATATACATCTGACGATAAGCCGTTCGTGATAAAGACCCATCAGGATTAACAATATCTCCCATGCCGTCAAGGAAAGTTAAAATACCATCGCCCAGCCCTTGGCCGATTAGCAGGATATACATCTGATGATAAGCCGTTTGTAATAAAGACTCATCATGATTAACAATATCTCCCATGCCGTCAAGGAAAGTTAAAATACCATCGCCCAAAATACCATCGCCCAGCCCTTGGTCGATTAGCATTGCCGCTTTAATATCAGCAATTTTACCTTCAAGGGATATCATAAAATTACCAGCGTCCTCAAGGCCTTTTATTTGATTAATTGAATCAGCTAGTAAGGTATAATAATTGCCCGCTTGGTATTTTCCCTCTTTACAATATATATAATTATATATGCCTATTTGTTCCTCAGACATATAATCATAATCATTACCAATTACTTTTCGTAAAGCTGCTTCATCTATTGGATATGAACTAAAATCCTCATTTTGACTTACATATGAATAAGGAATTAAGTTATATCCTAATTTTAAGGTGTTAAGATAGGCGTTTTGTTCATCAACTGCTTTTTTCTTTTCTTTTACATATCGCTCTAATTCAGCAAAACTTGTTATTTCTAAGTTTCTTAATTCATCAGCTCGTGTTCCTGTACCAAAAAATTCTTCAGACAAATCTTTTATCGCTCTATCATAAGCCGCTTAACCACTTAGTGATCATATATCTTTTTGTTTTCCATTAAACCATTATTATAGAAAGTGTCCATTGAGTTTTGTGCTGCTGCTTGGTTTTCTGAACTTAATTTATCCAAATAAGAAAGCGATTTTATTTGCACTTCGACAATTTTCCCGTTATTCCACCATTTCTTAAAATCGTATATTTTATCTTGACCCCAATCACTTAGATCAGACAGAATACTTTTACAGCCATTACTGATATAACTTCCGGCTGCTTTTACTTCTAGTTTAATTATGGAACCAATTGCGCCAAAACCTTTACTAATATAAGCGCCAGTTAATGCCAATAGTCCCTTTTTTTCTTCCGCTTTATTTTTCTCTAGGTTATTATCTACTCGAGCTACATTTGATCTTGCCAAACTTCTGGTTTCTAAAGATAATAAGTTATTATTAAGAAAAGAATTGTTTTCAAATAGTTGGCGGTTTTTTGCTTCTACAGTTTTAATACCATCTATTCTACTGTTAACCCAATTATTTATGTTATATAATTGTTGATCAATAGTTGCTATATTATTAATAACTCTAGGGCGCAATACGCCAGAAGAGGTAAAACTAGAAGGAATAGCAAGCGAAGAAATAATTGAACTAGCTTGGCCAATATTAGCTCTACTATTATCAATTAAAGGTTTAACATCAAGTTTTATACCCTCTGGGTTAACCACCATAATTAACAATCCCCTCATTATTATAAACAAATACTATCTTCTAAAGTTGTTCTTGGTTATACAAATCATAAGTTAATAATTAGCTACCTAAATCAGATTCCTTAACTTATCATTTAATTCCTTTTTTTTTCTTGTTTTTGCCGTAATATCATAATCAAGTCTTTGTATTTTTGAATTAGAAGTTAAAAGCGCCTGTTTTAATAGGTCAATTTGTGCCTGAATATTACCACTTAAATTGTTTAAATCTTTTTCTTCTTTAGCAATAACAAGACTTTGATAATGTGTTTTCATCTTAGTATATGCATCTCTTGCATTTTTAGCTGCTTCTGTTAATTTACCAATTGCTTCATTAATTTTATTATTCATATTTAAGTATTTTTGTTTTTCATCATCTAAACTTCTTAATTCTCGGGTCACTTGTGTAAGTTCTCTATTTATTTCTTCTCTCGTCAATTTTTTGGCCCCATTTCGATTCTTTTATATTCTTTCCTTAATAATCGTTAAATTAAGGCTGATTATCAAGGAAAACACATAAAAGTATGTGTTTTAGTTAACTGTATTGGCTCTTTCGGCCTCTTTAATATCATTGATTGCACTTTTCATGTTTTTATCAAATGCGTCGGTAATATCCTCGATAGACTTTTTAACTTTTCTATGAAGCTCATCGAATTTCTTTTTAAAAGTATTTGCTGATTCACTTTCCCAAGTTATTGTTGCAAAAGTCTTTTGAATATCATTCATAAAACCGACTGCCTTAGTAAAGTTTTGACCAACATTCTTTTGCGTTGTTTGTACTCCTGAAAGTATAAACCTCACTCCGCTTTTACTGTCTATTGATATTGAAGGCATCGGTATAATACTTGTTGATTGAGGTGTGCATATATTATTACCCGAATCATATTGAGAATAGTTATTCGCTACATCTTCAAGCGACTTAGGTAATTCAGTTACAACGATCTTAAGCATATTATCTATCGACTGTTTCATATCGATAAAACCTTTAGCTAAAGCTTCATATCTTTTACCATACCAATCTTGATTCATTGCTATAATACTTTTATAAGCATTGCTAAATTCGGTGTTAAGGCTTTGCCCTTGGGTTCTCATTCGTCTAACAATATTAGGTATTTGCTCGTATTGGACACCCTTTAAATTTACTCCTGACATATTTTTCACCACCCTTCGTTTTTGTAGACTGCTTTTAAAAAAATGTAACTACCGTGCTCCATTAATTTAAGGAGGATATATTACAGTTTTTTTAGTTAACATACTAACTATATTATCTACTAAATTAACATTACCACACATTTATTTTTTAGTCAATTCTATTTACAAGAAAGTGTCTACCTAAAAAGGACAAACGTTATTGTTTGTCCTTATATATTGAAGTAAAAAGGTCAGTGGAATTTGTATTTTCTGTCAAGTTGGAAGTAATATCTGGTAAATCATGAATTGTAGAAATACCAAAGTAATCGAGAAATTCACTAGTTGTGCAGTATAGATTTGGTCGCCCCGGTAAAGTACTTTTGCCAGTTTCTTTAACAAGTCCTTTAGCAACTAACTTTCTTAGTAAGTGAACATTGGAAACGCCTCGCATTTCGTCAATCTCAACTCTGGTAATTGGTTGATTATAGGCAATTATTGCTAGGGTCTCTAAAGCGGCTTGGCTAAGAAGGTTGTTTTCTGGATTCTCAATTAGTTTACGGTAATATTCTTTATGTTCTTTTTTAGTGGTAAGTTTAAAAGCATCACCTAAGTAACTAATTCTAATTCCCCGGTTATCTACCTCATATGAACCTTTTAATTCCATTAATAATGCTTTAGCTTCTTTGGAATCAATAGCTAGAATATCACAAATTTGGTTAAGGGTTACTCCTTCATCACCAACAACAAAAAGAATTCCTTCTAATATTCCTATTAAGTTCATTTGCGGCCTCTTTTCTCAATCATAATCGGACTATAGTTGTCTAATTGTGATAAATAGATTTCATTGTTTTTACTCATTTCTAAAATTGATAAAAACGTAACAATTAAATATTCTTTACTGGTTTTGGTAAATAAATCAAAAAAATTAATTTTTCCTCGTTGTCTAATTATAGTTCTAATTTCTTTAATTCTTTTTTCTAAACTAATTTCTTTATGAGTTATTGTTGTATTAAGCGGCTTACTAAATTTTTGCCTTGCTTGAAAGAGTAAAAAAGCATTAATCAAATCATCAAGTGAAACATTACCGGGATTGACAATTGGTTCGTTAAAATAATCCTTGATTCTTTCAGGAAACTTTGTAAAAACTTCACTTCTTTTTTCTTCTAGTTCTTTAAAGTTCTTAGTTATTTCTTTGTATCTTTGATATTCTAGTAAACGTTGCTTTAAATCTTCTTCGGAAGTAATCGTAAATTCCTCAGCTAATTCAACTTCATCTTTTTGGTTAATTAGCATTCTACTTTTAAGATGAATTAATTCAGCTGCCATGACTAAGTATTCACTTGCTAAATCAATATTTTGATCTTCAATTTGATTAATATATGCTAGATATTGATCAATAATCTCCCAAGTATTTATTTCATAAATATCTACTTTTGCTTCTTTTATTAAATGCAAAAGAAGATCCAAAGGGCCTTCAAAGTCATTAATACAAAAGTTATACATCATAATCACACCTTATTGACAAGTATAGCCCATGGCTTTCATTTCAAAATGAATAGTTTTAGCTAGAGTATCTAACGCAAAATATTCATATTTATCAAGTTCTTTTAAAATAGCAGCATCAGTTGTATTTAAATTAATATCAACAGCTGTTGTAAAACCCTCAACTGTTTCAGAAAAAAGACCGGTAATGCCATCGATATTGCTAAGTTTAGCCATTGCTAATGAAGCATTTTTCTTAACATTATTATATTCTTCAATTAGAGCATAATTTAGGACCTGATCGCTATTTGTAATATTAATCGTTTTTAAAAGATCAGTACTAAAAAGATAATTATATTGTTCATTTTGATATGTACATGATAACACTTGTTCCCCCGCTTCATTTGGGGTTATAGTAATCGCAGGATAATCTTTTACATCTAGGACAACAATAGATACTTTAGTTGCTCCTTGAGCTTCGGCTTTAGAAGGTAATTTTAAATTACGCATTTCCTCTATCTCAAGCGGAAGAGAATCATATATTTTAACCCGACTTAATAAAGTCTCTTCAGCATTATATAATTGCAAATAATACTTTTTATTAAAATCAAAAGCTATTTTACCTTTATTTTTAATATTAAAGGTAATAAAATAATTTAAATTATCAGTCGTCATAATATTAATTGCGCTAAGTTCAAAGTCTTTATTTGTTATTAAAAGATCACTACTTAAAGTTAAGAACACTTCTTTTTGAATTTGATCATCAGGATCTTTTTCTTTTTGCTCAGGTTTTAGCTTAACTTGATTATCTTCTTTATTTAAATAATCATTAATATAAGGGGTTAGTTGTGGTAAGAAAACAACGAAAGAAACTAAAATAAGAAAAAGGAAGATAACACCCCAAGGACCTTTTTCTTTTTTTTGTTTCACTTCAAGAATTACTTCTTCTTGACCAGCGTAACTAATCGGCTCACTTGATTCTTCAGGAGTCACTTGCGTTGCTTCAAGGGATTGGCTTAAAACAACATCTTGATTTATTCTAACAACTGGTGATTCATCACTAAACGGATTATTATTTACTAGATTTGTTGGTGTGGTGTTTTCAGTTAAACCTTCATCTTGCCCGTTATTATTAACAAGCGGATTAGAACTGCCTATTTCCTTATTTTCTTCGTTCATATTGATCCCTATTCTTTCTTTATTATTATAACAAATAAAAAGATAGAAAAAAAGGCTTTATTTAGCCTTTATAATATCGTTCCTAATATTTAGCTCGTTAAACTAGCAAGGTCAATAAAGTCAACGTCAAGTTGCGTAATCATGATGATTGTTTTTTCAGCAGTTAGAGAATAAAAGATTTTGAAATCATCATAAATATATGCTCTCATTGTCTTCTCATAATTACTTTGGCTGCTATTTGCTTTAGCAAGGATCTCTTTAATAGCTAATTTATTAGATGATAAAACGTTTTCTAATTCATAAACATCTTGATTACTAAACTTTATCATTAAAGGAGTTGAAAATTCATTATAGATTTCTAATTGTTCTGAACTATATGTTTTAGTTAGTTCTTTTCTTAATAAATTAGTTGAAGTTAGAACAAGCTCATAGTTTTGATATAAATCATGATCAATTAATTCACTATCAACCATCTTAATGGTTGTCTTACCATTTTCTTCTTGCAATGATACAACCCGACCAACAACTGTAACCCAATCATATAATTTATAATTAGCGAGTTTTTCCTCGGGGTTATTAAAAATAACGTGCAACGTAATGTTATCAGCAAAAGCAACATAACCATTCGTAATATCATTTTGTCTTTCATAAGCTTGCATAGTAAAGTCATTTAAACCATTTATTTGACTGATTTTGCCAACAATCTTAACAAACTCATTATTGTAATCATTATAACTGCCAACGATTTGGCTTGAAAAAGCATTAATTTCGAGCGGCTTTATTTTTGCTTCATCACACATAAAAGCTCCTTGATAAAAAGGATCGATAATTAATTCTTCATCATCGTGACAATGCCAAGCGCGATAACCAAGACTATTATATATTATAATCGTATCATAATTCTTCCGGAAGGCAAAAAGTGGTTCGATTTTAATTGTAAAAACTAGTATTGTATCAAGAAGTAATAAGCTTATTAGATAGCATAGCGTTATTAATAAATATTTACGAGCTTTGTTTTTGCGGTAATGACGGCCTTTACCCATCGCTAGATAGCCAATTCCCATTACGGCCAAAATAATCCGGCCAAAATAAAAGGCATGGATAAAAAAACTTAAGGTAATTAAAGCAAGACCAAGTAGTATTTTAATCTTTCTTCTTGTCTTTTCTTTCATTACGATACTCCTATCATCTATAGTATAGCAGTTAAAACCAACAAAAAAAAGCCTATATCGGCTTTCTTTACTATAATTGACTAACTATAATTAGTTAATCGCGTCTTTTAATTTACTTCCGGCTTTAAAAGATGCAACATTTTTAGCGGCAATTTTTAAAGGCTGTTTAGTTAATGGATTAATGCCTTCACGAGCAGCTCTTCTTTTAGAACTGAAAGTTCCGAAACCAACTAAAGCAACTTTTTTTTCTTTCTTTAGTCCCGCAGTAATCCCTTCTACTGTTGCGTCTAGCGCACGGCCAGCGTCAGCTTTTGTTAATCCAGCTTTTGCAGCAATGAATTCAACAAGTTCTTGTTTTCCCATAATTTTACCTCCCAATAAAATTTTATTTATAAAGGCATCATACCCTTACATACTTAAAATAGCAAATAATATTCTTAAAATCAAGCAAAATCAACACTTTTAAATTTATTTTAGGTTAATTAGGCTAATAATAAGTAAATTAGGCATATATTAGACATTCCTCGGTATTTAATCAAGATCATTTTTGTTTTTAAATTGGATGATAATTGGCGTTCCTGTTAAGTCGAAATTATCCCGAATAACATTTTCAAGATAGCGCTCATAACTAAAATGAACTAAGCCTTTGTCATTAACTCTTAAAATAAATTTAGGTGGTTTAGTTCCGGCTTGACTAGAAAAGAATATCTTTAAGCGTCTTCCTTTATAAGAAGGCGGTTGATGTAAAGAAACCGCATCAACAATAACGTTGTTTAAAAGTGATGTTTTAATCTCTTGGCAAGCATTTTCATAAGCTTTAATAACTTCTGGCATTAAGGTATGCACTCTTTTTTTTGTTTTAGCTGATAAAAAGACAATTTTAGCATATGGAATAAACTGAAAATTATCAGCAATCTTTTTTCGCCATTTTTTAATATCTAAATTTGGATCAGGCATTAAATCCCATTTGTTAATTGCTAAGACTATTCCTTTTCCGGCTTCAATTGCATAAGAAGCAATATGTTTATCATGTTCAATGATGCCTTCTTCAGCATTAATAACTATGACACAGACATTACTGCGATCAATAGCTTTTAAACTTCTGATTAAACTGTATTTTTCCAAATCTTCATAGATTCGCCCTTTTTTTCTCATTCCGGCTGTATCTATTACAATATAATCTTTTTTTTCATAACTAAATCTTGTATCAATTGCATCACGAGTAGTTCCAGCAATTGGGCTGACAATTACTCGTTCTTCGTTTAATAAAGCATTTATTAAACTACTCTTGCCAACATTTGGCCGGCCGATAATACAAAACTTTAGGAGTTCGTCCGCCGGTTCTTCACTAGGGGTAAAATCCTTAGTAATTGCTTCTAACAATTCCCCAAAACCAATATTGTGGGTCGCACTAATTGGAATAATTTCTTCGAAACCTAAAGTATAATAGTCATAGATGTTTTCGGTTTGCATTTTGTTATTATCTAGTTTATTTACCGCTACAATAACCTTTTTCCCCGACTTTATTAGCATTTCTTTAATCGCTAGGTCATTAGCCGTAATTGCTTCTTGACCATCCACAATAAAAACAATGACATCTGATTCATTAATCGCAATTTCGGCTTGCATCTTTATATCTTTATTAATTATTTCTGCTCCAATACTAATACCACCGGTATCAATCAATAAAAAGTTTATCTCATTATGATTAACATTGCCATAAATCCGATCCCTAGTTACACCAGGAATATCCATGATAATCGATTTCTTTTCGCAAATCAAACGATTAAATATTGTACTTTTACCAACGTTTGGTCGGCCGATTAAACAAACTGTTTTGCGCATATTAATCCCTCCAGTAAGCGGTTATTATATCATACATATCTTGTTTTGGGTGCTAATTATTACCAGCCCCACATAAATCCGCCTCAGCTTCTGAAGCATAATTATAAGCAGCATATACTCGCTTATATTGACGGTAAACATCAATGCTTTTATCAAGCATTGAAGCTTTATCACGCGGATCTGCTACTTCAGTACTACCATCATCATATTTAATATAGCCTTCGTTACGTAAATCAGCTACCGTAATTGTGATTGGAGTTTCTGGTAAGGCAGTTACCATTTTATCTTGACCATATTGACGGGCTGCTGCTTCAATTGTCTCTACTTTTGTACAAAACATTTTAATTTTAGTTCGATTAGAAATAGCGACTATACTTCCCGTAGCAATCAAGATTAAAGACGCTAATAAAACAATTACCGCTAATATTTCAACCAAAGTAAAGCCCCGTTTTTTTTCTTTTATCTTCATTTTACTCACCTATCTATTTTATATCATACTACATTTTAACAGTTATATAAATAAAAAAGACCCAATTAAGAGTCTAAATCGATAACGTATGGATCTAAATTAGTTCCACTACCTGTTACAGTTGTAGTTGCTTTTAGATTAATAACTGGCCTTAGTGCAAGCGATTTTGATACTACGGTATCATTTATTTCACCTTGATTAGTAACAATCATTATATAAGCTTTTTTTTGAATATAATCACTTGGTGTCATGGTGAAATAACTCGTTTTAGTTCTAAGATAATATTTAAGATTAGCTTTGCGGCTTACGCCACCGGCCACGGCAACTTCATCAGCTGAGATAAGTCCAATCATTGCCTTATATGATCCACCATAAGTCTGATCAGTTGTTGGACAATTAAGTTGAGGAATCTTAGCGTCATATAGCCGCTCGTAACCACCAAAAATAATTGCTTGTTGTTTGGTAGTTGTAGAAGTGTCATTACAAAAGTTCTGCTCGGTTAAATACTTACTAAGTCCTTGATCTTTAATATTTTGATTATAAAAATTAATTAAAGCTGTTTTGATTGCGCTATCTGTTAGTTTATCTTCACTAACATATGTATATCCAACTAAATCAGGTAAATCTTCACTATTATTAAAGGGTGTTATTAACTCCTTTTCATCGTCATATATTATTTTAATTGAACCATCTTCGTTTAGCTTAACAATTCGCCAATTAAAACCAGCAAAGGAAAGATAATTATTATCAACGCTGCCTCTAAAATGATAACTAGTTTGAGCATTAGTAGTAATTGCAATAAGGCCCTCATTTATGGTAGCTGGTTCATTAAATTCCGGCATCGCCTTGGCTTCAATTGCCGCTAGGCCACCATTTGCTTCAAGAATAACATCTTTTAAGTAAGGTTTTATTGTGGTTAGTTCTGATGCTAACTCGATTTTTGCTTCAATTGCACTCTGATCTATTGCACTTGAACCTAACTTTTCATCTAACCATAGTCTAAAGTTAACTCTAATGGTTTTTTTAGGTGCTATTGTAAAAGTTAGAATAATTTTACTATTAGCATTTGAAGTGGCGGAATTTGAATTGATTAAAGTAGAATATAAAACCGGTTCTTGTTTAATATCACCGTTTATATAAGCTTTAATCGTCTCGATTTTTATATTATCATTATTACTTATATTCAAACGAAGTTCGCTTTTTACCTCTTTTTGACAAACATTACGAAAAGTAACCGCGTAAGGGGTTATTGATTTACCATCATCATCAGATAAAGCAATTGCTTTCATTGTCATTGTTTCACTTTTATTAGTATAAATTATTTCAATACAACCTTTTGTAACGGCATAAATATCTTTTTTTTGATTAAGACAAAAAAGATAATAACCAAAGCCTAGTGATAGAATGACAATTAGAGTTAAAGCTAATCCAGCTAACCATAAAATATACGTCTTTTTCATTTAAACTCCTATTATTTCTAATCTTAATATAGCTTACTTTTAATTTTTAGTCAAATAATGATTACCTTTTTAGTTCAAGGACAAATTCATAAATTTGCTTATAATTATCCTTATATGCAGGATTTAGATTAATTATTTTTTCTAGTTGGTTCTTCTCAATTAAAATAGCAGCTACTTTATCATTAGCTAGATTATTAAATAACTCATCGGTGTTTTGCTTTTCAATTGGAGTAAAAACTATTTTTCTAGTCAAATATTTATTAGCTTTAGCAGTTTTTTTTGTTGAAGGGCGAAGAACACCAATTTTATCATTATCTAAGTCTGTTAACTCATCAACCATACTATTTTTATTAGTTAAAACTAAGTAATTTATAACCTCATAGTTTGTATAACCAAACTTTTTTAGAAAAGTTAATGTATTTATTTCATAAACCGTCCCAAGAATCATAATAACAATTAAAAATAAACTAATGCCGCCCCCAAATATTTTACGCCGCTTTTTTCCATTCATTAAAAGAATTAAAAGACCATCGATCATAATAAATATACCAACGGTAAAAAGAAAATAATCTTTTGGTAAAGTATCAATAAAATAAATAATACTTAAAACTAAAATACTCATAAAGATTAAAGTAAACGAGAGATATTTATAAAAAGGTAGCTTCTTTTTCTTTATTAAAGTTTGTTCAGTCATATTTCCTCCTTATAATTATTTAATTGTAATTAATATTTTTAAGATCATCGATTATTTTAGCGGTACATTCACTGATGAACTCTTTAATGTCTTTTAAATCAAAAACTATTTTTGGCCCTTCTTTTGAATTAGTAATAATAAGGCCCATTTTTTCAATTAGAATATCTAAGCGCTCCATGGGAATTTCAGTAATAATTGATTTTGGAAAATGAAACTCATTACTAAAAATATCAAGGGGTAGCATATATTCATCAATTAAATCGATATTTAGATTAGTATAATCATGATAGATAAAATGTTTAAGTCCGGTGTAGGTTAAATCTTGCTCTTCTTCATTTTGTTCATAACGATTTATATATTTATAAATGTAATCTCTAAACCAATATTTGTCTGTTAATAGGTGAATTAAATAACCCATTTCAAACGGTTTATTTAATTCGCTTTGATATTTTTTTAAAAAACGATCAATATTAGGCGGACTATCTTCAGTAAAACCATCTAAAAAATGAGAAGCATATTTTGTTTGACCAACTAATTTACTTATATCAGGAGCAATTGATCCTAAAGCGAGAAGTTTACTATCCATTTTGAGAAACTCATTAATTTTTTTTGCAACACATAAATGGATTATTGCTGAAGCCATAAAATCACCCTTCTTATTCTTATCTTTTTATTATATAGTATGGACTGTTTTTTCTTTTGGGATAATCAAGCCATCATCCCGTTGGTGCCAATTTTCATGTAAAACACCATCAGGACTAATTGATAAATCAAACGTTCTTTTTAAAGCTATTGGCCACTGCGCTTGAAGTTCTTTTTTAGAAACATAAGTTTTTAAGATAATGCTAAAACTATCATTTTCTAAGACTGTTGTATAATAACCCCCAGTTGAATAGATAGGTTCGGTTTTCTTATAACCTAAGCGCATTAAATAAGTAGCTATTTCATTAAAGATTTGTTCATCAATATTAATTCTATCATAATTGACTAACTCTCCAGCGGAGATATCTTTGTGAAGAGTTGATAATAAAACTCGATTTGCCCCAAGCTTTTGCGCCCAAATTAAATATTCTATAATTTTATAAGTTGAATCTAAGCCCCCTTTAAAACAAGTGGCACAAAGGGTTACCATACGACCAGAAGCATACTCAACTAATTTTTTTTCTGAAACAAGTTCAGCTTTCTTAATTCCCAAAATAGCCGCGTTTTCTTCATCATTAACGGCGTGTCGACTTACATTTAAGCCAACCCCTCGATCAATTAAACTTTCATAATAGTTTAAATCAGCTGTTCCGTTTGTAAAAACATAAGTATCAATGTCTTTTTTATAACGATTAGGTCCTTTATCTCTTTTTTTAACTAGATCAAGGGCTGTTTCAATATCTTCTGGAACTAGGGTTGGTTCCCCACCCCCTAAAACAACATCATGAACATAAGGAAGAACACTTGTTAAAGCTTGAAAAAGGTCCTCACGATTATATGAGCAGTGGTCAAAAGAATTATTACGACAAAAAACACATTTAGCATTACATGCTCGACCTAGCTCTAAATATAAATTAGTTCTGACTGTTATACTTGATGGTAGAAAACGATCATTACCAATTTCGCGCCAGCTTCCTTCGTTTAGTTGGGGAAAAGAAATATTTTTCATTTCACAATTATAAAAACCAGCAAAACTAATTTTTTCGTTATTAAACAACAGACTAATAGGTCCTTCAAAAGTACAATTATCAAAGGTACAGTTAGTAAAGGTAATCAGCGCTAAAGCTTTTTCATCTATATCTTCAAAGTTTATATTTTCAAAATGATAACCAGTAATTGTGCCCCTAATTAAATTAAACATTTGAAAATCATCAAAGTACTTAGCAAAAAATATTATTATTTTCTTAAGATAACCTTCACGATCACAACGCATAATTAGATCAATCATTTCTTTGTTTATTTTAGGAATATCATCAAGCGGATATAGTCCATTATCGCGATAGCCAAATCTGTGCCGAATTAAACTATACAAACTCCTAGAAGTTAGCAATAAGTTAGGATTAGAACTAACTGTCTTTAGATCAACATTGGTCTTAATATCTTCTAACACTTCTCCTGGTTCAAGATAATCATCAGGTAAAAGACAATTATTAAAATGAACATAACAAGCTGCATCGCGACCGATTCTAGTTGGTTTATAACGGCTTTCTTTTATGATGGCTTTTTCTTTTAAACCACTACCTCGTAAATCACAATCGATGAATTTAAGTGTTACAAATTGATCTTCATTTAAAATTATTCTTGTTAAATTACAATTATTAAAGCAACAACCAAAAATATTATAACGTTCAGTATTTGGTTGATTAAACAAACCGCTGAGAAGAAAATCAACATTAGTATTATTAAAATTAGTATTCTTAATAACTTTCCCGCGCCAGGCACTTGCTGGGATTTCACTTAAATCAAGATTAGATAAATCATATCCCGTAAAATCATTAATAATTAGCCTTTGACCATCCCATATCTCATTGATATTATTTGTTTTCATAAATTACCTACCTTATTTTACACAATTATATCAAAAAAATGTTAATAATAAAATATTTTCTTTTTAATTTTTATTCCTTATGTTACGATAAACATATATGATTAATATAGAAAGATGTGTGATTTAGTAATGAGCAAGCGTAAAGAAGGGTTAGTTAATAATAAAGCGACTAAAGTTAGAGCGATTATTGGTGGAGCGGCCTTAGGAATAATTATTCTAACTGGTGTAGTATATTTATTAACTTCAAGTCCAAGTTTCCTTTTTAAGTCTTTATTAGATAAATATTATAAAGGATTTAGTTGGGCCTTGGAAAATATTGATGAAAATGAATTAGATATTAATTTATTACAACAATCAATTACTACAACTGGAACATTAGATGTTGAACTTGATCTTGATATGCCATTTGGAGAAGACGACTTTGATGCGTCTGGTTTAATAAATAATTACTTAGTTAATTATACCTTAGGATTAGATTTGAAAAACCGTAAAGCTGAAGCTGGGATTGTGAATTTTGACCAAACAAAACTGCTAGATATTTTATTTAATGTTAAAGACGGGATTGGTTACGCTTCATTAAACGGGAGCAACAAAGTTGGCAGTCTGCTTGATAAATCAGTTAAGATTGATTTACAAGAGTTAGTCAATCAAATTCCTTTTGGTGATGTTGAATCTTATCTTAAAGCAATTAGAAATTCTTATATAACAGCAGCGGATGTTGATTATATTGCTAAAACTTTAACTGATTTAATTAATGCCTCATTTGATGATGTTGAATTTGAAGATAAGAAAACTGAAACTATTGTTATCGATGGTAAATCAGTTAGTGTAACTAAAAATTCATTTATTCTAAACGATAAAAATATTAAGACTATTGTTAATGCTGTTTTAGACGGCATCTCTGAAAATAACGAATTTATAGAAAAAGTTGCCCGCTGGTCTAGTATGTCGGCGGCGGATTTTAAAACATATGTTGAAGTTGCAAAAGAAGTTGTTAACACTAGCGGGACTGTTGACTTAGGTATGGAATTAGCAATTTATACAACGGGAAGTTTTATCTTCACTGAATTTGTTAAAATCGCCGTAATTAATGAAGCAACGGAAGATGATATAGCCCATATAACTAATTATAATGATGTATTTAAATTTTGGGTTAATCCTCAATGGGATTCTAGTATTCCTTCCCTAAAATATACTAAAGGATTATTATCTAGTAAGCTAGAGGTTATTACCTACGTTCAGGAACATAGATATAGACATGAATATAAAGATTATATTAATATATATCATGATTTTGTAGTTCTAACTGCTACTATTAGAAGTAATAAGGCAAATAATATTGATGTGGATTTCGTTTTAAATCTAGATGACAGTAATATCTACCCTCTTAAAGCTACCGGGAAAATTAAAATGACTTACGTTGATAAAACATGGAACGGCGCAATTAGTTTAAATGTTTTAGACGATGACCAAAACGCTGATATTGATTTCAATTATAATTTAGTAAAGAGTACTGATAATCAATATAACTTGAGCGCAAGCTTTGCTGGAGTTTTTATTGACCATGACGATTATTTAGGTTCTGAGGATGATATATATAATGTCGAACTATCTAACACTTCAACAATTTGGGTTGATAAACCAGTTGCAACAATTCCTAGTACAGATGCTGTTTATTGGTATAATTTAACTGATGCAAATCTTGCTAATCTTGTTACTAAATTAAATGAATCGCTTGCCGGAACAGCTATTGGTGTACCACTTGAATTATATAAAGATGATTTAATTAGCATAATTCAATCTAAATGGGGCGACATGATTTTTGATGAAAATGGCCTATCAAATCCTGATGATTTTAATGGTTGTGACGATATGACAGATATTTACACTGACGGTAAAAGATATTATACTTATAGCAACAATGGTGCTTATCAATTAATAAAATTAACACAATGGCAGGAGCCTAGACAAGTACTTATTTGGCCATTAGGAATCAAATACTGTCATTTGTTTGAAAAGTAGAATAATGATGGTTTAAAACCGAAGAAATTTCTTCGGTTTTTTTGTTACTAAAATAGGCTTTTTTTTTTTGTTATTATGTGATACTATTTAGATATATAATATAGAAGGGAAATATGTGAAATAATATGTTAGATGAAAATCAATTGCAACCTCCTTTAGAAGGTTCGCCTGTTGAGCCAACCCCAATGCCGGAGCCACCAATTCCAATTGAGCCTCCCGTTGATGTTGTGCCAACTCCCGAACCAGTAATACCTACTGTTCCACCGTTTGAGGCAACTCCGGAAACAGTAGCACCGGTTGAACCGATGGCTAGTGCTACTCCTGATTTAGGTTTGCAACCAACAGCCCCTGGGCTTAGCTCAAGTGCTGATCAACCAAGTTTTAACTTTCAAAAGAAAAAAGGAAAGACGGGGTTGATCATTGGAATCTGTGCTGTCTTATTAGTTATTGCTGGAGCAGTAATATTCTATTTAATAAGCACTAGTCCAAAAGCAATCTTTAAATCTGTCGTTAATAGTTTTTATCAGGACTTTAGTTCATCAATTAGTGATACTGAAGAAAATGAATTTGATATTAACTTTCTTGAAGATTCTATTTTAGCAAAAGGAAATTTAGCAATCACTTCTGATATGGCTGAATTAAGCATGATAAATGATTATATGATTGACTATACTTTAGGCTTAGATGTTAAAAACGAAAAGATGGAAGCCGGGATAAGTATTACTGAAAGCGAGAAGGAATTAATTAACTTCTTAATGAATTTTAAGGAGAATGCGATTTATGCTTCATTAGGAACGGTTTTTGATAAAGTAATTAATCTTGATAACATAAGCCTAGAAGAAATTGCTGATATCGAAGATCTAAAAACCTACTTCGAAGGAACAAAAACATTATCATTAACAACTGATGATATTGATTATATTGTTGAAACTATGAAAGATTTAATTAATAAGTCATTTGATGATGTTAAATTTGAAAAATCTTCAGAAAATACCGAGATTGGTGATATTACTGTTAAAGCAAGAAAATTATCGTTAGTCCTTGATGAATCAAACACTAAAATAATTGGTGATACGGTTTTAAAAGGAATGATTGCTGATGATAAACTATTAGAAAAAATCGCCATGATATCTGGTCAAGATGCTGCTGATTTAAAAAGTTTATTGGAAGATGCTTTAGATGAAATCGATTATGATGAATTTGATGATAGTTCAGTTTTAGCAATTTATACAAAAGGATTAACTAATAAAGTTATTAAAATCTCAGTGCTTCAAGATGACGAAGAAATGGCTTATTATAGCAATTATAAAGATTTAACAACAATTTGGATTGATAACGGGATGGTTATTATAACTTTAGATGAAACTAACGACAAAGGCGAGTTAGTCGTAACTTATAATAAGAAAAAAGTTTTAACTGCCACAATTAATGAATTCGAAGGTAACGTTGTTGATGTTGATTACACATTATTTATGGATGAAGATAAAATAACAGGTTCAATCAAGAGTTCATATAAAGATAGCACTTGGAAAGGTAGTATGACGGCCAATTTAAGTAGCGATACTAACTTCAAAATTGCGATTGATTATGAAATGATTAAGAAAAGCGCAACAAAGTATGATATTGTCTTTAATCTAGCAATAAGCGGTGATGTTCAGTTAAGCATTAAAAACACTGCGAACCTTAAAACTGGTGTTGATATTGCGACTTTACCAATCACTAACGTTGTAAATTATTCAGCATTAACTGAAGCTGATATGACAACAATGCTTACTAATCTAGAGACAGCTTTAGAAGGTACTGCCTTATATAGTATGTTAGAAGCCTACTCATATGGAATGTCTCAAAGTTTGCTTCCGAGTGGTGGAACGACTCCAACATTGAACAATGATAAATCAGTTTGGAACGTTGATGATGATTATGTTACTGATGCAACGCAATGTAATTCAGTCTATACTGACGGTACTTTTTATTATAATTTTGATAATGATGGTGAATACACTTATGCCGGAACCGGTATGATGGTTGATGGTTACTGTGTATTTAGAGTAACTAATACTTATTAATAATAAAAAAACAACTAATTCAGTTGTTTTTTTTATACCTATAAATTGCTGTTTACTTTTCGGTTTTTTTATCTTCTTCTTTAATTGGTTTTGGTAAAGCTTCTTTACGAGATAAGTTAAGACGATTACGATTATCATAACCTAATGATTTAACAATAATCTCATCACCTACTTTAACAAGGTCTGAAGGCTTATTTACTCTTTCATAAGCTAGTTGAGAAACATGAACTAGTCCTTCACATCCCGGCCATAGTTCAACAAAGCAGCCAAATTCTTCAACTTTAACAACTTTACCAGTATATACTTTGTTATCTTCAACTACTCTAATAATCATTTCGATCATTTCTTTAGTTTTATTAATGATTTCCTGATTAGTATGATAGATAATAACACGACCATCATCTTCTAAATCTACTTTAACTGCATCTTTATCATTAACAGTTTTAACGTTACTAGCCTCAAGAATGATTTTAGTAATAGTTTCACCACCACGACCAATAACTTCTTTAATCTTCTCTGGATCAATCATAAATACCGCTATTTTAGGTGCATATGGGCTTAATTCTTGACGTGGGGTTGGAATTGTCTTCTCCATCACATCAAGGATCTCTAAGCGGGCTTTTTTAGCCTGTTCAAGGGCTTCTTTTAAGATTGCTTTTGTAACACCCTTAATTTTAATATCCATTTGTAAAGCACAGATTCCAATGATCAACCCCGTCTTTAAAATCCATATCTCCCATGTGATCTTCAAGGCCTTGAATATCAGTTAATATTGTGTATTTTTTACCATTTGTAATTAAACCCATAGCTATTCCCGCTATTGGGGCTTTAATTGGTACTCCTGCGGCCATTAAGCTTAAACAACTAGCACAGATTGTTGCTTGTGAACTAGAACCATTACTTTCTAGAACTTCACTAACAACGCGAATTGTATAAGGAAACTCTTCCTCAGTTGGAATTACTTGTAGTAAGGCTCTTTCGCCTAAAGCTCCATGACCAACTTCACGTCGTCCTGGAGGACCATATCTTCCTACTTCCCCTACTGAAAATTGGGGGAAATTATAATGCAACATAAATCTTTTAGTATCTTCTAAACCTAGACCATCTAAAATTTGATGTTCTTTAATTGCGCCTAGAGTTGTAATAGCTAAAGCTTGAGTTTCACCTCTGGTGAAACAAGCTGAGCCATGTGTTCTAGGAAGAATATCAATCTCAGCTTTAAGATCTCTTATTTCATCCATTTTTCGACCATCAGGACGAATCTTTTTATCAGTAATTAGTCTTCTAATTTCATCTGCTTCAATCTGTTCAAGAATCTTTTTGATCTGCGTAGCTGGATTGATTTTTGTTTCAAGATCACTAAATTGATCAGCGAAGTTTTCTAAGGTTTTTTGTTTTACTTGTTCAATTGCTTCATACTTTGCTAGCTTGCTTTTAATTTGAATTGCGGCAAGCATATCTTTCGTCGCAAATTTTTCAACTGCCGCTTTTATTTGCGGATTGATTTCAGCTAACTCAACCGTTATTTTTGCTTGACCAATTTCAGCGATTATTTTATTTTGAAATTCACATAATATTTTAATATGTTCATGCCCAATCATTAGGGCTTCTAACATATCTTTTTCACTAACTTCTTTGCTACCAGCCTCAACCATACAGATAGCATCAATTGTTCCTGCTACCGTTAAGTTAATAGTTGATTTTTCCATTTGCTCAACCGTTGGATTAATAATAAACTCTTTATCAATTTTACCAACAATAACACTAGCAACTGGTCCATCAAACGGAATATTACTAATTCCTAATGCTAATGATGAAGCAAATAATGCTGTCATTTCTGGAGAACAATCTTGATCAACTGATAAAACCGTATTAATTACTTGTACTTCATTACGGAAGTTATCAGCAAACATCGGTCTAATTGGCCGATCAATTAAGCGGGCCGTTAAAGTAGCATTATCACTTGGTCTTCCTTCTCGTTTAATAAATCCTCCCGGAATTTTACCAACTGAATATAATTTCTCCTGATATAATACAGTTAACGGAAAAAAGTCCTGCGTAATTGGTTCTTTACCCATAACAGTTGCACATAAGATAACTGTATCACCATAACGAACCAACACTGAGCCGCTAGCTTGTTTGGCAAACTCCCCGCTCTCAATAATAAGTTTTTTTTCTAAAAATTTTAGTTCGAATATTTTTTTTGCCATATTTTTCCTTTCTTTACTAAAAAAAGACACTTAAAATAAAAAGTGCCTATTTTCTTAATTCTAATTTTTTAATTAAATCTCGATAACTTACAACGTCATTCTTTTTCAAATAATCTAGTAAGCTTCTTCTTTTACCAACTTTTAATAAAAGTCCTCTTTTTGAATGAAAATCATGTTTGTGAACTTTTAAATGTTCAGTTAATTCATTTATCTCAGCGGTTAAAATAGCTACTTGAGCAGCGGTTGAACCACTATCTTTTTCGTTTTTACCAAACATTTTAACCATTTCAGCTTTTTTGGCTTTATTGATTGCCATGATAATATTCTCCTCTCTTATAAATCCGTTAGTTCCTCGTAAAAATATCGGAGATTATTTAAACCAAGAATAACTTCTCAATCATTATATATTACTATCTTAAAAATAGCAAGTTTTTTAAATAAACATTTGATCAGGTTTTACTTTATTTAAATCCTTTTCATAGGTCTTATAAATTGCTATTAAGCGCCCTTGATTAGTTATAACTGCTCGATCATTTTTAAAAAATCGTTCTAAAACACAGCCATTTTTAATTTTTGCTAAGATTTCTTCGCCTACCTCAACATGTTCATAATCTTTTAGAACTTCTTCAAGGGAGATTAAATGACTATTTAAATCATTAAGATCATCTAGATCAACGGCCTCTTTAAGATTAAAGATACCTTGTTTAGTTCTAATAAGAGCAGCCATACTACCAACTGTTTCTAATTGATAACAAAGATCTCTGATTAAACTTCTTATATATGTTCCTTTTGATACTAACACTTTAAATTGAAATGTTTCAACTGAGTAGTCCATAAGCTCAAGGGCTTTGATTTGAACTAATCTTTTTGGTAATTCAATGGCGATATTCTCCCTGGCATACTCGTATAGTTTTTTACCATTTACTTTAACTGCTGAATACTTTGGTACTTCTTGATAGTATTCACCAATGAAACTATTTAAAACTTCTTTTACTTGCTTTTCATTAGGTCTCATATTACTAGTTTTAATTGTGTTACCAGTAATATCAAGGGTATCAGTTTCAATTCCTATTTTAACTGTAGCAATATATTCTTTATCTTCACTAGTCAATCCTTCGACTAATTTAGTTGCTTGACCCAAACATAAAACTAGGACTCCTGTTGCAATTGGATCTAACGTACCAGTATGACCAATCTTATGAAGCTTAAATTTCTTAGCAACCATGTTAACAACATCTCGGCTAGTACTTCCGGTTGGCTTATTAACTATTAATATGCCATCCATTTTTATTGTTGGTCCTCTTGGTTAATTTCGCTAATAATCTTTTCGATTTTTTGACCATAAGCAATTGATTCATCAAAAGCAAATCTTAATTTCGGGGTATGCCTAACTTCAATTCTCTGAGCCAATTCACTTCGTAAATAGCCGGCGGCTTCATCTAATTCCTTAACTAATTCTTTTGGGCTTAAAGGTGATAAACTAGTAAAATACACTTTTGCGTAAGATAAATCACTAGTTAAATCAACCCCTGTAACAGTAATTGTTTTTAAAAGAGAATCGCTTGCTTCATTAACAAGAATATCACTAAGACATTTAATAATATTTGATTCAATTCTTTTTATCTTTACTGACTTCATCTTTTTACCTCAACAACTTCATAACATTCTATGACATCGCCGATTTTAATATCATTATAACTTTCTAAAGTAACTCCACATTCTAAACCTTTTTTAGCTTCTTTTACTGTTTCTTTTTCTCTTTGAACACTACTAATTTTACCATCATGAATAACGATATCATCACGAATTATTCGGGCTTTGGCATTTCCTTTAACAATTCCATCAAGGACATAAGAACCAGCAATATTACCTACTTTTGAAAATTTAAATATTTTTCTAATTTCAGCATTACCTAGAATTTTTTCTTCAAACTCTGGATCTAAAAGCCCTTTCATGGCTAATTCCATTTCCTCTACTACTTTATATATAATTGTATATAATCTTAAATCAACACTATATTCTTTTGCCATTTCTTTTGTTAAAGCCGAAGGAACAACATTAAAACCAATTACTAGAGCATTGGAAGCGTTAGCTAAAACAACATCACTTTCAGTAATTGTTCCAATTCCACTGCGAATAACCTTAACTTTTGCTCCAGCAACTTCGATTTTTTCTAAGGCGTTTTTAACCGCTTCCTCTGAACCACGAACGTCGGCTTTTAAAACAACATTAATTTCTTTAATACCAGCATTAATTGATTCAAATAAATCTTCTAAGGAGATTGTTGGTTTTTGATTGATTTTATTTTTCGATTGATGAAAGCGCTTGCCAGCAATTTCTTTAGCTTGTTGCTCTGTTTCAAAAGACATAAATTTATCTCCGGCGGATGGATTATCATCTAAGCCAGTAATCTCTACTGGTGATGATGGACCCGCTTCAACAATTGCAACCCCTAAATCATTTCGCATTGTTCGTACTTTACCATGGGTTGTTCCAACAACAATCGGATCACCGATTCTTAAAGTTCCGTTTTGAATTAATAAAGTAGCAACACCACCCGTTTTTTTATCAACTTTTGATTCAATAACTGAACCAACCGCATAACGGTTAGGATTTGCTTTTAAATCTAACATTTCACTAGTAACAATAATTGTATCAAGAAGAAGGTCAATCCCTTCACCAGTCTTCGCTGAAATATTAACAAAAGGCACATTCCCACCCCAAGTTTCAGGGGTGATGTTTAATTCTGCCATTCCGGTCATAATCTTTTCTGAATTAGCATCAGGTAAATCTATTTTATTCACCGCAACAATAATTGGGGCTTTAGCTGATAAAGCGTGATCAACTGCTTCCTTAGTTTGAGGCATGACCCCATCATTTGCTGCAACAACGATAATAACTATATCAGTTACACTTGCTCCCCGAGCTCTCATTTCAGTAAATGCCGCGTGTCCTGGGGTATCAATAAAAGTAATTATTTGATCATCTTTTTTAATTTGATAAGCCCCAATATGTTGAGTAATTCCACCGAATTCAGTATCAACGACACTACTTTCACGAATAATATCTAATAAAGATGTTTTTCCGTGGTCAACATGACCCATAATTGTAACAACTGGTGGTCGCTCAATTAAATTAGCGTTATCATCAACAATTTCATATTCTTCAAAATTAGAAACATCTTGAGTCTCTTGTTTTTTTAGCACTTTGCCATACTCTAAAGCAATTAAAGAGGCGTTTTCACTATCAATCACTTGATTAACAGTAAGCATTAATCCTAAAGTAATTAATTTCTTAATAATTTCTGTACTACTCACTTGTAATTCATCAGCTAAATTTTGAACTGTCATTGTCTCTTTATAAACAATAACATTATTCTCTTGCACATTTGTCATTAGCTTTTCTTTGTGTTTATACATTTCTTTTCGTTTGCTTAAATATTCCTCTTTGGAACTAACTAACTCGCTATGCTTTTTAAGTTTTTGTTTACTATCAGTTTGGTTGTAATTAGCATCAAGATTATTAGCTTCAATTAAATCCTCAACTACTTCATCAATTGTTTCCTCTTCATCTAGGCTAGAATCGTTGTTAGCACTAATTAAATTAATAGTATTATCAAGGACAATAATATCATCTTCTGATAACATATCAGTTCCATTTTTAGCCTCAATTCCTAATTCCTGGCATTTTTTTAATATTTCTGCAATTGACAAACTAGTATCTATTGAATACTCTTTAACACTCATCATCTGCCCCACCTCATTTCTCTATTGTTTATTTAAATAATCTACCATTTCTTGATATTTATCTGCTCCTATTTCGCTATTTAGAAGTTTCTCTAAAATCTTTGTCTTTTGAGCTTTAGCAATAACATCAATATCTTTTTTTAGATAAACGCCATGGCCATTGCTTTTACCAGTTAGATCAATTGAGATATTACCTTCTTCACTTCTAATTATTCTTAACAGATCTTTTTTTGGCATTTTTTCTTTGGTTACAACGCAAGTGCGCAATGGAATCTTTTTCATTTTACTCCTCCGCTTCTGCTTCGCTATTTCCTTCATTAGTAATCTGATTAATTGTTTTTATTTCAATCTTATATTTAGTTAGTTTACTAGCTAATTTAACATTAGTCCCTTTTTTACCAATTGCTAATGATAGATTATCATCATCAACAATTGCTAAGCATTCTTGTTTAACTTCATCTAAAATGTTAACAATTACTCCTTTAGCTGGGCTTAGAGAATTCTTAATAAATTCCGTTGCATCTGGACTATATTTTATCAAATCAACTCTTTCGCCATTTAATTCTTTTAATATTGACCCGATTCGGCTTCCTTTTTCGCCGATACAAGCACCAATTGGATCAATCTTTTCGTTTGTTGAATAAACTGCAACTTTACTTCTTAAACCAGGTTCACGGGCAACTGAATATAAAACGATTGTTCCATCAGCTAGTTCAGGAATTTGACTTTCAAATAATCTTTTAACAAAACCATAATGCTTTCTTGATAACAAGATTAACGGTCCTTTAGGATTAGCTTCAACTTTAGTAACATATACTTTTATACTACTTCCCATTTTAACTTCTTCACCTGGAATCATCTCGGCTTTTGGTAAAATACCTCTTGTTCGGCCTAAATCAACATAATAGTTACGAGCATCTTCCATCGCTAGCATTCCCATTAACATTTCATCTTGTTTATCAGAAAATTCATCTATAATACTATTTTTTTCTGCTTCTCTTATTTTTTGAGTAATAACTTGTTTAGCAGTTCCAGCAGCAACCCGACCAAAATCCTTTGGGGTTACTTCTTTTTCAATTGTTTCACCAACTTTAATATCAGGAACAATTGCTTGCGCATCTTTTAATAAAATTTGCGCATCACGATTTATTTCTGGGGCTATCTCAATTTCATTCCCCTCTTCATCTACTTCAATAGTTGCTTCTTTAATTTCATCAACCACAACTAAATAAGAATATACCTTGATATCCCCTGCTTCGCGATCAATATTTACTTTCACGTTTGTTTTAGAATCAAAATTCTTTTTGTAGGCTGTAGCTAAAGCAAGTTCCATCGCCTCAAAAATTACATCTTTAGCAATTTTCTTTTCTAGCGCAATATTATTTAGCGCTTTAATAAATTCAACATTATCCATTTTCTATAACTCCTTTTTCTTTACTAATTACATCAAGTATATACGCTTCATCAAAAATATCTAATTTATCAACGATTGGATTAATAACATTTGTTGCTTCAACAATCGCATCTAAGTCAAGACCATTTACTTTATCAAGTTCAATTCTTAAAAAATAGTACTTACCTTCTTTGATATAATCAATTGCCGTAATAATAATGTTAT
Source organism: uncultured Muribaculaceae bacterium (assembly GCA_964435635.1). Taxonomy (GTDB): domain Bacteria; phylum Bacillota_I; class Bacilli_A; order RF39; family UBA660; genus DAOOOU01. The sequence continues at coordinate 25,149 of CAYSZU010000003.1, read as the reverse complement.
AACTTTGCAAAGCGAGCGCAATATCATTTTTGATTATTTTTAGTTTTTCTTCCATAGTTCACCTCTTCAAATAATAACAAAAGCGGGTATTAGGCCCACTTAAATCTGCACTTTAGATTATACCACATATTTAATCATTTGCAACATCTAAATTATGGTTGTGATAAAGCTTTTTTTGATGTATTATTAAATTAGTAAAGATAGAGTTGATGAGATAACTATGAAAAAAACATTATTAATCTTATTTTGTAATCTTTTTGTTTTTTGTTTAGCCCTTTTGTTTGCTAAATCTGCTTTCGCAAGCCAATATGAGAGTTATTTAAAGTTTGCTAATCAAAGTAAATCATATTTTGCTGATAAACAAATAACTGATGAAGGCAAAAAAAGCGTTGTTAATCCTGATACTGAAAGTGATGGTTCTGATTTTATTGAATTAGGCGTTGATTTCAGTAATAAAATCTATGAACCAGGGAAAGTTACGGTAACAGATTCGGAATTTGAGATAAGTGCTGAGTTATTAAAGAAAATTAATATTAATACAAGTGGTTTTGGCGCGGGATCAAGTTTTTATATTGTTAATTTAACTGACGGTATGACAGTTGGTTATAATGTTGATAAAAGTTTTGAAACCGCTAGTTCAATTAAAGCCCCTTATGCCTTGTATATATATCGCCAGATTGCTAATGGTTCGATTGATCCTAATATGGAAATTACTTATACGGCCCAGCATTTTAATTCAGGAACTGGAATAGTTAAGAAAAGTCCTTTTGGTACAAAATACAAAGTTGCTGATTTACTTTATATCTCACTAAATTACAGCGATAATATTGCTCATATAATGTTACATAAAACATTTGGGGCGACTGGTTATAATGACTTATTAAAATCATTAAAGGCCGAGAAACTCTATTTAACGGCCGCTAACCCTTGGGGTTATACTAATGCTCGTAGTGCAGCTTTAGTTTGGCAAGATATTTATCAATTCAGCTTTGAGAATGAAGTTGGAATTGAGCTGTTTAATATTTTAGAAAATAATAAATATAATTATTTTAAGGAAGTAAGACCAGATTTAGCAAGTGCTAGTAAAACGGGTTTTGCTTACACGAGTGTTATAGAAAATGGGATTGTCTTTGATCATACTCCTTATGTGGCTATTGCAATGGCTAGTAAGAACGGGAACTGGGGAGCGTATAACGAAGTATTAAAATTAATTGGTTTTATGGATGAAATAATGCAAGAATATTATACCTATTTAGAAGTAAATTAAAAGCCTTATTAAGGCTTTTTTAATCTTCAATAAAGGTTGAGCTTTTATGGGGCTCAGATAATAATAAATCATTATAGCCTTGTTGCCTTAAAGCCTCATAAATAACGATGGCAACGGAATTAGATAAGTTTAATGCTCTAACTTTATCCGTCATCGGTATTCTTAAGCAATTATTAATATGAGGTTTAAGAACTTGTTTCGGAATTCCAGTACTCTCTTTGCCAAAAATAAAATAAATATTTGCCTGTGAATCATCATATTTAGGCGCACTATGCGGTTTATGTCCATATCTAGTAAGAAAATAAAATAAACCATTGTTTTGGTTAAAAAAATCAGTTAGATTCTCATAAACAAAATACTCACATTGATCAATATAATTTACGCCACTTCTTTTAATGTCTTTTTCAGCTAAAGAAAAACCTAATGGTTTTATTAGGTGTAATCTAGTTCCAGTAGCAACACAGGTGCGCATGATATTCCCGGTATTTCCAGGAATCTCCGGCTCGTATAAAACGACATTTAACATTACTGATGAATTCCTTTAATATCTAATAATTGAACAAAATCTGCTGCTTGCATAATATTATCATCTGCTCTAAGCAAAATATTATCTTGATTCATTTTAGCAGTTACATAAATTATGGTTGGTACTTTTGTAATTTTGTATTCTTCTAAGCCAAGCGCCTTATTTAACTTAACAAGATAATCTGGTTCTTTTTTTAATTCTGTAATATCTATATAATAGAAATCATCTTGGATTTGATAATCATTAATTACTTTACTTAAATCTTTTTCCATATTATAAATATCTTCTTCATTAGTATAACTAATATAAATAAAATAATCATCAGTGGTTTCAGAGAAAACTGCTGCTATTTCATCATAACTATTTATAATATTAACAATCGTATCACTTTTAACTAAGTAACTAGTTGCTAACTTTTCTTCTTGATAAACTTTATACCATTCAAAGATATACAAACTACCGATAATAACCGTAATAAAAATAATAAATGCTAATAAATAGTTTTTAATAGTTTGATTATTCTTTTTACTTCCTTTTATCATATGATCAAATCCTTCAATTATCATTTTATCATATATTGTTATTTTTTTAAATAATATTTATAAATAAAAAAATAACCAAAATGGTTATTTTTCTAATTTTAACGGTTTATTTGAGGTAATTATATTAATAACAATTGTAATTACCATCTCAATTTGATTATTAACTGCAATAGTATTATAAAATATCGCATTAATTAGTTCACTTATCGTCATTTGACTTTGTAGCTTTCGCATTAGTTTGTTTTTCGATAAATATAAATCACCAATTATATAGATATTATCTTGTAAATACTGTTCGTCTAGGCTCTCTACTAATTGCGCTATTTGAATTCCGTTTAATTCTAAATCGTTTTGATAAGCCATAAGATAATCAGGTACATCATTTTCCAAACTATCATCTAGTTCATCATCATTTATATAAAAATTATTATAATTTGTAATCGTCTTACATAAAACGTTTCGTGATGTTAAATAATTTTCACCAATAGATTGGGCAAGTAAAATCTTTTTAATAGTTGCTAAACTGTGATAATTCGCGCCAATTTGACTACATAGATTCAAATCAATTTGGTTTTCAAGCATCATATCTAATAACCAAATTTTATCAAGATTACTTAACATATAGAGATATGCTTCTGAACTTAGTTTATAACTAGCAATAAGCGAATGACGATATTCTAATTCTTCAATTTGAAAAAGTAAGATGTCTCGATTCCATTCAACAGCAGCTAAATTAAGTTTTCTGTTTTGTAAAAAATTAATATTAGTCATTATTTTTAAGAACATTGGTTTATATGGTGATGATGGACTTACCTTAGTTAAAAGAATTCCAATATTGTCCTTGATAAACTGATTAGAAATAATATGGTTTGTTTTTAAATCATCAAGGCGCTTGGCATTTTCTAAATCAAAATCATCAAGGATATATACTAAGTCAGAATTAAATAACGATGAAGCATCAATACCTAATGAAATTAAATATTTAATTGTTTCTTTGACATAATCAAAATTCTTACTTAAATAAAGGACTTCCTCTGCCTTAGGACTTATATCTTGATAATTGACACCTAAATCTAATAAATATTTCTTTAAATGGCATGTCGTAGCTCGAGCTTGAAGTTCAATGTTCTGGTGCTTCATTTCTTGATATTGATGACGCATATTTGCTTCAATAATTAAATAAAGTTCGAGTGCAATCTCCTCATCAATATCAATCATTATTTCGGGCATAATTGAAACAATGTTTGCCAAACCGTCCTTGTTAATTATTTTAATAATTTCTTGATACCTTTTTATTTTCTTTTGGGTTTCTTTATTCGTTTTATTACAGATAACATATAAATAGTTAATATGACTTTTTATTTCTCGAATAAGCGTTTTTATCGCAATATTTTTAATTTTAAAATCATATAATACTTTCGAATTAACTAAGTCATCAACCCCATTTAATTCACAGTTAATCTGAGCTTCAAGAATTTTTCTGGTCCGACTAGAACTAACTTGCTCATTAAGGATATCATCAGTTGTTAGGGCATAATACTTGGCTACTATTAAAGCGTATAAAGCTTCAATACTCTCACCAGTATCATATTTATTAATTATCCTGTCAAATTCAGGGTCTTTTAATAACTCAGTTATTAATTCGCCTTGGTTACTCTCCTGATTATTAAGATTTTTTTGAATAATTGAAAGACCAAAAGTTTCTTTTTCACCCCTACTTTTAATATATGACATATAAGCTAATACTGTTCCGCTATCATCAATTGTCCAAGCATCAACTGTTTTAGCAACGCCTTCGACATCTTTAGCTATCTCAACATAGCTTTCTTCACGATTATACATCTTAATACAAGCAATCAGGAATTCACTATTACTGATTTGAAAAAGAGTTCTATAACTATTCATGTTATAATCTTTAATAATATTTTGAAAGTATTCAGCTTCAGCCGAAGCTGAATAAACAATATCATCGTTTGCTTGTTGAAGCTGTGCTATGATTACATTTATTTTTTTAACTATTTTATCTGTTCTCATGTTTAACCCCTTTATCATTTACTTCAGCCAGCGGTAAATAATTACTTATTTCGGCTTCAAAAGCCATTTGGCGAATTATATAGTCCGGATCTTCCAAACTGTTGATAATTTCTTGTTTCTGATTAATAAATATATCATAACGGGCATTTAATAGCTGTTTTAAACGTTTTTCTTTTTGTTGTCTTTTAATATAACCGCCAAGAATAATAATATTTTGATTACCTAAATTATAAAAGAATAAACGAGACCCGTTCGTGTTCTTAACTTCAAGAATCTGCTTCAAAGTAGCGTCGTTTTCAAAATTACTAATGTCGAAATCGTTACGGTTATAACCTTTTCTTAATTTTTTAATCATATTGCTAAAGGTCTGATAATATTCTTCAGGAATCCTTTTTTTCAGATCAGAAATAAAACAACAGCCCCGTTCACACTCGAATTCGGTTGTTAGAAACCATAGTTTGTTCTTCTCTAGGCTCTCCTCTTCAATTTCTTCGCATTCAATTATTTCACTTTGATTGTTAATAACAAGCCGATTAAAACAGTCAACTAGAATTCGATATTGAGTATTAATGTCTTCTAATTCTTTAGCACTAAATTCTTCCCCGTCATTAATTAATTTTCTAATGACATTTATTTCTGCTTTTAATTTCATCAATAAGGTTTTTAAAATAACGGCATAGTTTTTTGCTGTTTTATCAGGTAAAATAGTATCGATGTCTTCGCTGCTTTGGCTAGCTAAAACGGCTTGTAAATACTTGGTAATATTAACTTTCGGTTGTGTTTCCAGAACTATTTCAAGACAAACAGATTCTTCATTAATTACTTTTAATGAAGGAATTTGATTATTTAGGTTAGCTAAATATTGTCTTTCTTTTTGACTTAAGTCTTGATTTTGACTCTTAAGATCTGTAAATAGTTTTTCATTATGAGCTAAGATAAGTTTTAAAGCAGCTAAAAAATCACCCTTGAAATTTAATTTATTCATTAAATCACTAGCGTTATCAATAAAAAGACTTTGATTAGCATGTAAATAATCATTAATAATGTCCATAAAAACCCCTCTTTTATAAGGGCTTATTATAGCATATTATTATATTTTGTCAAATTTTCTTTTAACAAAGAAAAAAGAACGTTGCCGTTCTTTTAAACACGATAGAATTTCATTTTCTTTTTCGATAGTGCAATTGCTGTTAACGCAACACCTGCTGAACCAATTAATACAACGTAGTTAGCAAATGCTCCAGTTCCTGGTGAAGGTGTTCCCACAACATCAACTTCTTCACAATTAGCCTCAGCATCTTTTGGTGAAGTATCAACCCCGCTTAGGGCTTCAAATTCTTCATCATCGCCATCCCAATATGTAACATTAACACAGATCTTACCACACTCTTCGGCATCATCAGTAAGTTGAACAGTTATTGCTCCAACTTGAAAAGCTCCGGTTACATCAGATGTTGTTGAAACTGGTGTAACTTCATAACTGAAATTAATCGCATCATTTTTCGTTGCTTGCCAAACTGTTGCGTTTGGAGCAAATGATTTAATTGTTAAACCATCTAACGTATCTTTCATAACTTGAATAGCTACTTTCGATACTGCTTCCGGTGGTACACTCTCTCCTGCTATTGTACAAGTTGTTGTTGCTCCTTTAGCTAATGATTCAGCTGCACAATCAAAAGTAAATACCGCTTCGGCACTAACCGCTAAAGGTAACATCATACTCATTGCGCCAAGAGCAAATAACTTAGCCATCTTTCCCACAATTTTCCCTCTTTTCTATAGTCTTTTTTCTTCTACTATAGCCTTATTATATCACGATTACTTTTAGCGTGTTATTTTTTTTCAAAAATAGTGTAAACTATGATATTATTATGTATAGAATAATAAGTGGTGAAGTAAGATGAGAAAAATTGCTATTGGCATTCAAAAAGATACTTTATCGTTCGCCTATAAGGAAGAAAACGAGAAGATCGAAAAAAAACTTTTAAACACTAATGTCATCAGCAATGATGAGCTTGTTTTCAGCAAAGAATACCTTGAGGATAATCATAAACTTGTCGCCCTTTTTGTGAAAGAATTAGCTTTTGATAAAAAAATTAAAAATGTTATTTCTCCTGATAATGAGATGGCAGTATATGTCTTAGATATTATTGCTAAGATTCCAACCCTAGAAACATTCAAAATAACAGATGATAATAATCTAACCTTTGAAATATGCGAAAAAGTAGTTAAAAATAAAAACATAAAAGTCCTCAATTGTTATAGTATCCCAACTTTTATGATTGAAATCCTTGATAAAGCAAATATTCTAGTAGAATCACGTTGTGAAGTCTTCTTCACAAGTGATTTTATGTCAAAAAATAATTTGTCACAATATTCTAAGCTATATTATAAAACTTCGGTACGAATTGATTTGCCAATTTCGGAATTTGATTTAACTGATTTTGAAACTTTTTGCAAAATTAGTAAATACTTAAAAACAATTAATCTTGAAAAATGCAACGTTTCTGATTTAACTAAAATAGTTAATATTTTAGAGAAAAATAAGATTAAAAACGTTAAAATTTTTATTCACGATAATATTGACTCGGCTGAAACTGCAGACACATTAAGACGCTTAAATCGGCGTTGGTCGGCCAAATATAAAATCCGTTTAAAACTAGTCTATTCTCCTGAATATGTTAAGAATAATTTTGCTAAACAAGTCATTCTAATGACCCTTAAAGTTTGCTCGCTTTTGTTATTTGTTATTGTTTCTACTGTTATTGGTTATATTTTGATAAACAATCGAATTTCAAGTAATAATGTTAAATCAATCAACAATAAAGTAACTAGTGTCTTAAAGTCAGCTGTTGATGATGAGGAAACAAATATAAAAAATAGTCGTGCTTTGTCAGCTTTATTAAGCGTGAATAGTGATACTGTTGGTTGGTTAGAAATTAAAGGAACAAATATTAACTATCCCCTTGTCCAAGCAGATGATAATAGTTATTATTTAAATAGAAATTATAATCGCCAAGATGATTATAATGGCTGGGTTTTTATGGATTACCGAAATGATCCAGAAAATCTTGATAAGAATACTATTCTTTACGCTCATAATCGCTATTATAGTGGGGTTATGTTTGGGACCCTAAATAACGTTTTAAAAAAAGAATGGTACGAAAATAAAGAGTTTACTAGTTTTACTTTTAATACTTTATATGATGACTATACTTGGCAAGTATTTTCCGTATACCGAATAAATGTTACTAGTGACTACTTAAAAGTTATCTTTTCAAATGATAATGATTTTTTAGACTTTGCCCAGATGTTAAAGAATCGAAGCTTAATTAACTTTGAAACAGAAGTAACTGCCGAAGATAAAATTGTTTCCCTTTCAACCTGCTTAGAAAATAATCGCCGCCTTGTAGTTCACGCTGTATTAGTAAAAAAATGAGTTTAAAAACTCATTTTTATCGAATAAAGCGACTTAGTGCTAATTCAGGAACTTCGTTAGTATCTAATTCTTCTAAAGTTGTATAAGATGCTAAATCGTTAATAATTCTTTCGCGGGCTAAGTTTACGTGTTGTTCTTTGGTTGGTGACATAAGTAAGTATATTTGTCGATCAGTTAGACTACCAAAAATAAAATCATTACTGCGATTAAACATGAATTGAAAATAATCGTGAAGATGAGAACGAACTATTGCTGTTTTTTCTTCTCGAAATAAGAAAAATAAATTGTCTGGTAAGTCCCCATTAATTGTTGCTGCGGTTCTTAAAACTTGAGCCTCATATTGTTTAAGCGCCTCAATTATATGATTACTTCGTGCTTCGCCTAAGTAATAGAACGTTTCAATTAGTAAGCAATTTTTAGCATTAGTATGGCTTGCTAAGTGTTTTACTAAATCAACATTAAACTCTCTAATTTGAAGATAGCCCCGATGAGCTTGCTCAAAGAATAAGTTATCAAGCATCAATTCAGTTACTGGGGTATTAATGTCAACTTGTCTAAGCTGCTCCTGATCATAAGGGCTTTCTTCATAGGATTTAAAGCGATTAATATCAAGATGAGCAGTTCCCCTTTCGTGCCTTGAAATCAAAGAATAACATTTTTTTAAATAATCTAAGGCAATATAGCTTCTGATTCTTCCCTCATTGATAGCACCTTCTAAATCAGCAGCAGTTCTAATTCCCATGTTATATAAATCAACCTTTTGACCACTGCCATCTAGAATTCTTAATTTATAAGTACTAATATCTTTTAAACTTAACATTTTATCTCCCCCCGCTTTTTAATGATAAGTATCCTATCATATCTTAAAAATAATTGCAAATTGACTACTCAAAAGACGCCATATATGCTATAATAATTGATATAAAATAGAAAGTAGTGCGGCTATATGACGGTAAACCAAATTAAAGATGTATTTAACAAGATTATTGATTATCGTCTTTATATTAATAATGTTCTTCCTCCTTCGTTACAAAGCGAATATGATGAAGTTATTAGTAATACTATAAATTCTCCTTCTATTTCTAGTTTAATAAGCGAGCTTGTTTCACTAAAGAACAATGATAATGCCTTAATCTATAATGGTCTATTGAGTGGGTTTATTAAAGACCTAGAACTAAAACCAGCAGATATTACTACTTTATTAAATAATACTGAAGCGGCTACTATTGATGATTATCATAAAGCTTTATGGGATTTGCTTTTGCCTAACGATAAAATAACGTATCTGGAAAGCAAACAATCATTTAATGAATTTGATACTTCATTAATCAATTATGCTTGTCAAAAAAACTATAATCCCCAGAAGAATATGATTTTAAATTATCTTATTACCGAAAACGGAGTATATTCTAAATTAGCTAACAATAGTTTGGATTTATTAATTAATGATACTAATCTTAGTTCTTTTGATTTAGAGAATGAACTATTTTGTCAAAAACTAAGTAATTCTTCTTATCAAATATTAATAATTAAAAAGTTTCCTTTGATTAATGAGTTTTTAACATATTACCTTAATCATCAAAGCCTTATGACTAAAATTAATAAATACTCCTTGAGTTTTAAAGACCTAGATCAAGAAAGTCTGGACTTAGTTTGGCAAAAGGCTCCGGCCCTTTGGCAGTTAGTTAAAGAAGACCAAATAAAAGGCTTTGGTCAAAAAAATATTAAAGCAAAGATAAATAATGAACTAGACTTATCAATCAGTGATTTGGCTAAAGCACCGGATTTTTCTTTAGACTTCTATCCAACAAACATTGCAAAAATCAAACAAAAGCCCTCGTTACTTATTAAATTTAGCCCTTCGTTTATTACCTTGATTATTAATAACGAATTTAATGAAGAGGATAAAATAAGCATTTTAAGGAATGAAGCGCTTATTAAAGGAATGGATAGTTTAGCAATTGAACAAATCATTGCAAGGATGAGCTTTAAAGCTGCTTTTAACTTGCTTCAAAGTCAAATAATTCTTAATAAGATTCAAAACTTTAGTGCCCAAGTTAGTAATCAAGATAGTCTTTTAATAAAAGGATTTATTGATTCGCCTGCCTTAATTAATAAAGCAACCCATGAAATGATTACCAAAATGCTTTTAACAATTGAATCACAAGATTGTGCCTATTATTTAACTAGGCCATATATTTGTAATAAACTAATGAATGGTGAACTTATAACTGTTTTAAGTACTAAACTAATTGACCTAGCTAATTTAGATAATAACGACATTGTTTTAAGCCGACTAAGTAGAAGCGATTTAGAACTTTATGTTGATGCTTTTTGGCTGCAAGATGTTAACTTAAAGATTATAAATAATGAATTAGTCTATCAGAAATTGTTTAATTTAACTGATGATCAAATGACTAAAATAGAAATCGAAGAAATAAACTATTTATTTGAAACAATTAAAACTAAAAGTAATTTAACAATCCAGTGTACTAAGGTCTCTTTAGCTTCATACCGCAGTGTTCTTCATAGTTATTTAGCCTTGGGTTTAAAAAAATCACTAGAGTTAATGAATAATGGCAATAAAATAATCAGTTTTGATAAGTTAAAGAAAACTAAACAAGATTTTATTCAAAGTAGTTTATTAGATTTTAAGATTGAGCATTCTAACATCCTTGAAAGTTTACACCAAAAAATAATCAATAACTTAGACCTGTTAGCCAAAAATAATTTAGTAAATCTAGAATCAGATCTTATGGCTAATCATTTCTTTGCTGATTTAATCAAACAAGTAAGAGAATCTGGTTATGCTGACTTTGAAGAAATTATTACTGTGTTAGCTTTATATCTCAATCAGAAAAAAGAAGATAATCTCCAAGCTAAAAAACAAATATTTGCTTTTAGTAATGGTTTTGTTGAACATCTTTTAGCAAAGGAAGAAGAAAAACAAAGAAAAGAGTTTGAAAAACTGCTTGATCATCATTTTGAAATTAAAGAAGCTGTTGCTTTTAGAAAAAGGACTGTTTTTGGAAAGCAATATTTACAAACCTTAAAATGGCAGTTGTTAGCTAAACTATTGACCAATCCTCAAGATAGTAAACGTTTTTCATTCGCCTTAAAAAGAAATGTTGAAGGTGAAGAACTAAAAGATTTATTGCAAAAAAAATTGAAATTAACTGATAGTAGTTTTCAACAAGTAATAGATTTTATTATTAAGCCAACAGCCCAAAATAAATTTGCTTTAGATGATTGTTTAAAAGCATTGGAGATTGATAAACCAGAAGGTTATGACAACTATCGCCAGTATCAAGATGAAGCACAACTAATTGGAAAATTCAATTCTTATTTAACGAGCAAAAAGAATAATTTCTCTAGTGAGCAAAAAATGGCGATTATTAATTATGCTTGTTATAAGACACCTCTTTCTTTACCACAAACTATTAAAGAAAAAAATATCATTAAAGGTTATCAAACAGAATTAGTTAAGTTTAGAAAAAGAATTATTATCGACAAAACTAAAATGCAACTAGAATATGCCAAAAAATACCTTTTAGAAAATGAAGATAGTGTTTATGACTATGAGAATTATTATATTGAACTAACAAATATTATTAAAATAATTCAAAAATTTATTAGCTATTATTTTGATGAAATAAAAATTAAGGATCATTATAGTCAAAAGTATACTCAAGTAATAAGCCAAGTTAATTTAGATTTACCACTAAATGCTAAATATTATGAACCTAAAAAACGCCTTTTTGGCCTTCATGATTTTGAAAAAATATTTGATACTAGTGATTTATCAGATGTTAAAAAACTAAGTAAAACGGTTATTAAGAAATTATTCAGTAATTATGATTTAATTATTATTGCTGAAGGATATTGGCCAAAAATAAATTGTTTTGGTAAATTATTAGCTAAAATAACCCAAATAGAGAGTATATGTAAAGATTTAAAAATAAACTTTAACCATTTAAACTTAGCTGATTTAGTTAATCTTACCAACCAGATTAATGGGATTGATAATGTAATATATAACATGATTAATAAGGATAACCTAGCTGCCCTTCAAGAAAATATGAATGCTTCTAGTATTATTCGTCTAGGCATAGATGTTCTTCAACAAGGCGATTCCACAATTCCTTATCTAAAAGGAAATGTGGAAGATATAACTTATACCAGGGTATATTCTTTAAACGAATTAAATAGTGAAGCATTTATTAGTTCAGAACTAGATTTAACAAAATATTGTTTGTTGAATAAAAACGGGGCTTTAATAAACGTTTTAAGCGAGCAGCAGGTGATTGGCACAATTAAGCTAGTTAGAAACGGAAATACGGTTTATATTCATCCATTTAAGCTCCAAAAAGAAGTAAATATTAATAATTTACTAAACCATTTGGCTGATAATTTAATAGCTACATCAAGTAATAGTAACGAGCCAATAGAATTAGTCATTTGCTACTCAGATGAGCTTGCCTTAGCAAGTAATATCGCTTTAGAGAGTTCGTTAACAGGTATTCTTGATCAGCCAATAAATACTTGTTTTGATGACTATCGAATTTTTATTAATCACTATACAAAAGAGCACTCTCTTAAAACAAAGTATGGATATTATCCCGCATATCTTTTAAGTGCAAATATTCCGTTTGATAAATATGCCATTAAAACTTATGATCCAAAAGCTAACTATTTAAGACCGAGAGGAAAAATAATGACTATTTCTCCTTTAGCCTCTAAAGAAGAAATCAATCAAGTTAACTACTTGTTATATAATTATCTTGAAGGGATAGATGATTCTAATAATATTATTAGAGAATATGAAGAAATTGATATTAATAAATATGCAGTTATTTATTATGGCGATGATTGGCTAATAACCATTAATAAAGATAATGAGATTAATAAGTATGTTTTACCATATGACTTAAAAGCGATAACTGAGACGGATAGCTTAATTCAAAATCTAACTAAAGGAGATGATGTTAGTGAATTGCATTGGCAAAGTCAGCGACTACAAAAAAGATAGTCAAACTTATATAATTACTTATAAGAATGAACAATATTTAGCTTTTAAAGGTGATATGCTAGATGAAGAAATAAGAATTCATGACATCGTAATGTTTAAAAATAGTGTCTTTAAGCATAACAACAGACTATATAAAAAAGCGACGCTAATTAATCGCTTATATTAAAAACATTAACCTTAGTTAATGTTTTTTACTGACAAGAATAGTTACTATTTTCAAAATAGCTTGTTAGTTCTTGCCGATTCTTTAATTCGTAAAAACTACTTTGATAGTTTTCTGATTTTATACTTGATAATTCCTCATCATCAAAGCTATAAGAAGATATATTTGAGTAACTTACTTTAAATTCGGCATAAGCTTTTTGATTATTATAGACTCTTGTAATAGTTCGCTTTCCTTCGCTCATCATATTATCAACATCAAAAGTCATCTTCATTACTTCAATAACTAAATAATCATTAGTATTTTTTTCAAGGCGACAAGTTGTTATATTACTATTATCTACAACGATAAATGACACCTTAATTGTTTTTTCGTTATCGTGGATATCTTTAACAAGTATATTAACCGTCATTATACCTAAGTTGCTTGCTATCTTTGTTTCAGCCCCGTCGGCAAATTGATAAATACATCCAGAAATATCCTCGCATGATTCAATAAGATTTTCTACCGTATAGGAATCATTAAGATTAATGCTTACTTCTTTAGTTTTTACAATTGGCGGAATAGTATCTTTAACTGTTATTTTGCCCTTTTTAGTAACATCCGCATGACTAACTGAATATTCATATTCCCCAACAACAAAATTATTAACTTTTGTTATATTTAACTTATAGGCTAACTCATCAATATCTTTACGATCAATATATGTTTTAATATCAGTTGATAACTTCTCTCCTAATTCAACAGTAATATTTTTCAATTGAAAATCGGCGGCGGTTTCTCTGTTTTTAAAATAATAGTATGTGCCAATTAAAAGACCAACAATCGCTATAACAATTAAAGACGTAATTGTACTAGCTTTTTTTTGTTCAGACGTGACAATCTTTTGTTTTTTCTTCTTAACTTGATTTTGTTTTTCTTGAATAGCATTTTTGCGCTGTTGAAGATCAATTTGAGGTGGCAGGATTACTTCTTTAGCAACATACTGATTATTATTAACTTCACCAATGGTAATAACACCATCCGTTTTATTGATATCATCAGTAGTATGTATTTCTATCTCTTCTGGGCGACTAGAACTTAATTCAATAATTGGGTTATTATTTGCTAGTCCAACCGGAACTTGTTTTTCAGCATTTTCATCACGCATTTTACTCGCCCCTTCCTATAATAAAATATACACTTATTTTGCCTATAATTCAAGTTATTTCACAAAATAAAAAGCATCAAGATTTGATGCTTACTTATTATTAGAACTATTATCTGCTGATGATGATATCATCCTCAGCTGATAGTTCGGCTGATAATCCAGCTTTTATTTCAATTAATTCGCCTTTAATATCATCAAGTATATTCTTTAAGTTACTGCCTGTATCTTTATGTTGAATAATTATTGAAGATATATTCCCCGCAATTAATTCTTTAATATGCGAATCTATTCCCCCCATTATTAAGGCCTGTTCTTTTATTATTCGCACCGGCATTATAGGAGCAAAATTATGTTCGATTTCGTTACTAACAGGTGAGAAAGGCTGTTTTTGAGCCTTACTATTTTGTGCAAATATCTCCTCTAAAGTTTTTACCACTTCGTCAAGCATCTCTTGAAGGTCTTCGTCGTTGGCGGCATAGAAGGCCTCTTCTGCACTAGATATAAAATCAGCTTCGATGTCCTTACGAGATTTATTTTCCTTGGGACCAAATGTTTCCCAGAACATTTCATCTGGCATTGTAGTTATATATTTCTTAGATGTCTCAATTGCTTTTTTAGTTAATTCCTCCGCTTTCTTGGTAGTGGCTTCTATTTCGCTTTTGCGAGTTATATTTTGCGCCGTTAAGAGCTCTAGTTCTGTTTCAAGTTCATCATCAGTTAAACCTTTAATATATTTTTGAATATACTCTTTAATATCTTCAGCTCGAAAGTTCCAAGCTTTCACTTCTGGATCTTCTTCAGAATAATTAAATGTCTCCATATATAATTTCTTCAATTCAGCTTCAGACATTAAATCAATCCAAATATCAGACTGCTGTGTTAGTTTCTGTTCTAAAGATAAACGGCTTGATTCTAATTTAGCATTTTTAGATATCTGTTCCTGCGTTTTTTCTCTCATTTCGTTTATCGCTTCTATTAAGGTTTCTTCAGTTTCATCTTTAATATCGTCCCTAAATTTTTGTAGAAATCTTTCTTCATATACCGCACGCGGCTCTCCTTCAACAGGCTGAAGATA
>CAYSZU010000003.1:0-9824 GCA_964435635.1 uncultured Muribaculaceae bacterium | reverse complement strand
CTGGTTGTTGAACTGGTTGTTGAATCGGTTGTTGAACCGGCTGTTGAACTGGCTGCTGCACCGGTTGCTGCACTGGTTGAAGATTTTGGGGAAGTGGGAAGTGATTCTTTCTCGCCCAAATTCTAATATAATTATCATAATCGGGTTGACTTTCGCTAGGGCGTTTCTCTCTTGGGGCAATAATATTTGTTCCAGGAATAAATCTATATCGACTTTGTCCTTCTAAAATTATTGCGTATTTTCGCTTAATTTTACTAATAGCTTTCATTAAAAGAGTTCCATCCCAATATTTGCGATATTCAAAAGCCGTAGCCGAATATTCTTTTTTTAAGTTTGGTGCTTTAAGAATGTTTTCTTGATTGCTTGTCTCCAAAACTTTTAATAGGCTCTCTTCATCCAATGATTTACTTATATCTTCAACTTTATCTTTGATATATTTAAATGCCGGATCTAATTTTGTATATTTTCGATATGTAGGATAAGCACTTAAGACAGTAGCTAATTGGCGGATTATTTTAATCTTTTCCCACGGTTTTAATTCAATTGTTTTTTTTGCGGCTACATAAACTGGTGTTGCCATAATATAATTCCCCCTTGTTAAGCTGCTAATTCTTTAATTACTTCAGCTACTTTTGCGCGGTCAATATCACTATCAATATCAACTAATTTATCATATCCCTCATTATCTTTAATAAGATATGAAGCTAGTATATCTACTGTGTCATTTTCATTATCAATTGAATAGATAGCATATGTTTTACCTTCGATTTTAATTACTTTTATTAGTTCAGCATCTTTCAATTCGCCATTTTCAAATTCTACTTGAAAAATTTGATTACCATTTTCCATTTAAATCCTCCTCTATATTCTCTTATAATTGTATCATATATTTATCATAAGTAAAACATTTTATCCTTATTTTACTTATGATAATAGTTATAGTACATATTGTTCTGTAAGTCTTCTATGAGCATTTCAATTTGCTCGTTTTCGGTTTCTTGGTTACTGGTTAAATATTGATTTAAAAACAATAGTAATTCGTTAGTATTTTTAAATTCATTAATATTAATTTTTAAATCATTTAGAAGTGAGAGTTGTTCTCCAGAGATATAAATATCTTGACCATATTTTTGGTGAAGTTTATTAGTAAGATCTTCTTCTATATAATTCATGTTCTAGCTCGCGTCATCAACATTATCAAAACAAAACTGGCCTAACGAATATCTTATTGTTATTGTTTTCGTAAACCATATTCCCTCGTGAGAAATAGTATAGTCATGAATCGTAATGTCACTTACTTTATCGTAATATAAGCCTTTTTGGCAGTCTAGCTTATCTAATTCGGCTAGATACTGCTCAATTTCTTCCTTAACTACAACCAATTCCCTTATTGCAGTCATATTTACTTCGTAAACATTTTCCTTTTTAGTTTCACCGGTATAATATGACAAGAAAGGTACCTTGATCTCAATATCATAGTTCTTAATTATTTTAGTATACCTACTTTTAAAACAAGTTTTATTAAATAAACAAATAATTGTTAAACTAATAATTATAATAATCATAATAGATAGGACGCGATTTCTTTTGTGTTTCATTTTTACACCTCATACATTTATTATAACAACTATTAAGGTTTTTGCAATATCAATAACAATTGAGTTTCAACTCCAATTATGGTAGTATTTTGTTGTAAGGATGATTGAGATGGATAGTCAAGTATTAACATTTTTATTAGATAATCTTCCCGGTAATATGAGTAATAATCATATCTTTAACTCGCGTCATCGCCCCTATATTGTATTATTAAAAGACTATCTTTTAGTTTCTTTATCCCAAAAGTTTTATGATCGAATTCAAAAAAAATATCGCTTTGTTGCTCTTCATGGTATTGAGATTATTGATAGTAATGATGAAGAAATTCGCGTTGAATCAACTAGAAGAGATTTTCCTCTTAGCGCTTTATGCAAGGTGGAAGATGATCAAGTCGCATTAACTTTTCTTCGTTCTAATCCTGCTACTTTAATATCTTATCAGGAAAGGGTTGTTGAAAAAGCCGAAGGTTTTACTCACGAAGTTACTTTCGTACATAACTCTTCTTTTGATAAAGGTAAAAAACAAAAACATCATCTTTTTGCCGAATATGATTCGAAGGGGATGTTATTACGCGGGGGCGATGGGCCTCGCCTTAATGATTCTATTACTACTAAAGAGGAAAAGACCATTAAGGGAAAACCGGTTGTGCCTTTTGTTATGTCAGAAGCCTTTGAATTAGTTGATTTAGAATTTTATCTTTTATCTGTCTTTGAAACATATTATCACCATCCTCCTTTTGAGATTAATAAGTCTTTCTTAGATGTTCTTCAAAAGAATATAAACGGCTTAGTTAATAATCCGCGTGCTAAAATTATTTTGTCGACAACGCTAATTAGAAAGTTAATCGCTGCAGTTAATAGAGAACCGCTTGATGGTTTTGGCGAGCTACTAGTCGAAGATAATGGTGATTTTACTAGAGTTGGCATATTTTTAAAAGACCAATCAGTTATTTCTTTTCCTAAAAAAGTATCACCAGAAGAAGCAAAGGAGTTATATTTATCTGATGAGCGCAATCAAAACATTGAAACTTTAAAAGAACTTTTTGAGGGCTATTCCCTTAATTAAGACGATAAATAAAAAAGGGAGACTATGCCTCCTTTTTTGTTTTATATTATTTCATTCCTAAACTTTTTTTCCAATAATTGACAAGGATAACTTCGATCATTTAATAAGGTCGAAATAGATTTATCATTTTGCAGATTATAAATTATCTGAGCAATATATTCTGAACAATCAACGACGTGAAGCCATTCTAGTTCGGCATATTCTTTTGGAATATAACTTAAATTAGTTGTATATATTCCTGATAATTTACCCTCATTAAAATATTGATTAAACTTTTCTACTCCTTCAGTAAATAAAGTATAAGTACATATTATATAAATATTAGATACGCCTCTTTCATTTAAGCCATCAATAACATCAATCATTGACCCTCCTGAAGCTATCATGTCATCAATTATTAACGCCGTCTTTCCTTTAATATCATCCTTACCAGAGTATTCATGTCTAATTACCGGATATTTTCCATCGACCATGTTATTGCAATCTCTTTCTTTATAAAAACTTCCTGATGAGCGTTTTATAAAAGGTGAGTTAAATGAATTTAAATAGAAAGTAGTTCGGCCCATCGCACCGTAATCGGGTGCAACAAAGATAATATCTTCTAATTCTTCTTTTGAAGCCGCTGTAATAAAATCTTTTAAAATAACATTAGAAGCGTAAAAGTTATCAAATTCGGTGTCAAACATTGCTTGTTGAACCCCTTCATCATGAGCATCAAAAGTTAATAGTCGGTTAATTCCACAGTGTTTGTCGATTTCATGAAGAAAGGTGGCACAGCTTAAAGCTTCTCGTCCTTTACGGCGATGCTGACGACCAGCAAATAATAAGGGCATTATAATTGAGATAGAATTAGTATGGCATTTGCAACTACCAATACCATCTTTTAGTTGTTGGGCTAAATCGTTTGGTGAAGCGTGATTAGTAAAACCGTGCATTGTGTATTCAATTGAATAATTGCCAATATCCGTTAGAAAATAAACATCCTTTGAGCGAACTGTATCAAGTAACTCGACTTTTTGGTGGCCGTCATTAAACCAACTTTCTTTGGCATTAATTAAAAAAGTGCTTTGCTCAGCATCTAAATTATGCATTCTAAGTAAGTGTTGATTAACCATTTTTCCTAATTCTAATGAACTTTTAAAAGCCATTAAACGCAATTTAAGATCACTAGGTAGCATTTTAGGTTCTTCTTTACCTGTTGATTTTGTTTCTCCCATATTTCCTCCCAAAAAAAATTATAAGTTTATTGTTACCAATTAACTTATAATAGTTTTATTCCATAAAGTAGCGTAATATGATTTAAAATATGTAATTACCAACTTCATATTACCACCCACTTAATTTTATCATAACTGTTTTTTTAAAGCAAGAGGTATCTCTTATTCCCAGCGCCAATTACGAATTTCTTCAATGTCTATTCCGTGTTCACGAATATAATCATGATGTTTAAGTAATTGTTCTTCGCAATAGAGTTTTAATTTTAATGCTTCAGCTGTTTCTTTTTGGGGTAAATATTTTAGCACATCTAAAATTAAGTGATAACGATCAATTTTATTTTGTACTCGCATATCAAAAGCCGTTGTTATTGTTCCTTCTTCGTTGTAACCATGAACATGTAAATTAGTATTTGCTCTTTTATAAGTCAATTGGTGGATTAAACTTGGATAGCCGTGAAAAGCCATAATAATATGTTTATTTAAGGTGAATATATCATTATAATCTTTATCTTTTAAGCCATGAGGGTGAGTAGTGTTTGATTGTAATTTCATTAAATCAAGAACATTAACAACCCGAACTCTTAACTTAGGCATTCTCTTTTTAATAATCGATACCGCCCCAAGAACTTCAAGGGTTGGAGTATCACCACAACAAGCTAAAACTACATCCGGATTCTTTCCTTCATATGTACTTGCCCACTCCCAAATACCAATTCCTTTTTCACAATGTTCAATTGTATCAGCCATATCTAACCATTGAGGACGGGGATACTTCGAAGCAATAATTACATTAATATAACCTTTTGATTTTATACAATGATCAAAACTACATATTAGTGAATTAGCATCATACGGCAAATAAGCACGAATTATATCTGCTTTTTTAGTTACAATGTGATCAAGAAAGCCAGGATCTTGATGGGTAAAACCGTTATGGTCTTGTTGCCATAAATTACTTGTTAAAATATAGTTTAGCGAAGCAATCTCTTTACGCCATGGAATATCTTGGGTCACTTTTAACCACTTAGCGTGTTGTGATGTCATTGAATCGATAATTCTAATAAAAGCTTCATAGGAATGAAGAAAACCATGGCGACCAGTTAGTAAATAACCTTCTAGCATGCCTTCGCATAAGTGTTCTGATAGTACACTATCGATTATTCGGCCCTCAGTTGCTAATAATTCATCGTTAGCCATCTTTTTACCATTCCATTGTCGGTTAGTAACTTCAAAAGCATGATTAAGACGATTTGATAAAGCTTCATCCGGACCAAAAATTCTAAAATTATCAGGATTTAAAGTAATTAAGTCTCTAATATATTTTCCTAACTCCATCATATCTGAAGCTTCGATTGTTCCTGGTGCATTTATTTTTAAACCATATTTTCTAAAATTCGGGACTGCGATTTCATTTAAAAGTAACCCCCCATTAGTATTAGGATTAATTCCCATTCGATACTTTCCTTGTGGGGTTAGATCTTTTAATTCTGGTAATAGTTTTCCTTCGGCGGTAAATAAATCTTCGGGGTGATAACTTCTAAGCCACTTTTCTAACTCTGCTAACTTAGCCGGATCATTTTTAACAACAATTGGCACTTGGTGAGCTTTAAAACTATCAACAATTGAACTTGGTCCAGTCCATCCTTTAGGTGTTTTTAAAACTATCATTGGCCATAAGGGGCGAACGATATTCTTTCGATTCATTTTTTTTATTTTTTCGTATTTCTGACAAATTTCTTCTAAAGCTCGGGCCATTTTTTTATGCATTTGTTTTATATTACGACCTTCAACATAGTAAGGTTGCCAGCCCATTCCCTTGAAATATTGATCAATCTCTAAAGGCGTTATCCGGGCTAAAATAGTTGGATTTGCTATCTTATAACCGTTTAAATGTAATATTGGTAATACAATCCCATCTGTTTTAGGATTAACTATTTTATTCAGTTGCCAAGAAGCTGCTAGAGGGCCAGTCTCTGCCTCACCATCTCCAACAACACAAGCAACAATTAAGTCAGGATTATCTAACACCGCCCCAAAAGCGTGAGCTAAGCAGTAGCCTAATTCACCACCTTCATTAATTGAGCCGGGTATTTCTGGAGCTACATGACTAGAAACGCCACCCGGAAAACTAAATTGCTTACAAATTTTTTTTAAACCTTCATAGTTTTCTGGAACATCAGGATACAATTCAGTATAGGAACCTTCAAAATACGTATTTGCAACCATTCCGTTTCCACCATGTCCAGGACCAGAAATATATATCATGTTTAGTTTTCGTTTTTTAATAATCCGATTTAGATGCATATAGATGAAGTTTTGACCAGGAACGGTTCCCCAGTGACCGACAAGGTTTTTCTTAACATCAGCCATCACTAATGGGCGCCGCAGTAAAGGATTATCTAATAAATACATTTGAGCCGCAGATAAATAGTTTGCCGCCTTAAAATATTTATCCATTAAGTTTATTTCATCTTTCGAGATTATTGCCACAAAAGCCACCTCTATTCTTTAATATATTATACCTTATATTTGTCTTTATCACAATTGAAAAATCATAACTCCCCTTCTTTGTAATATGCCAATGAAATGTCTAGTTTTAAGCAAAATTGTCGTATATTGTTTTAATTAATCATTAATATGTTATACTTTTAGTAGAAAAATGGAGTGATATTAATGGAGAAAAAGACACGGAAAGAAATCGTTAGAATGTTATTAAATCATAATCTCGAAGATGAAAATGAAGCAGATCTAGTTGAGTTACTTGTTGATGACTCAGTAGCGATTGATGTTGATAAAGAAG
Source organism: uncultured Muribaculaceae bacterium (assembly GCA_964435635.1). Taxonomy (GTDB): domain Bacteria; phylum Bacillota_I; class Bacilli_A; order RF39; family UBA660; genus DAOOOU01. Next base: position 3,146 of record CAYSZU010000003.1, on the reverse strand, counting down.
ATGCCTTAAATCGTAAATATAGCGATGTCTTATCGGATAAAATTGCTTGTTTTGCTGGTAGTTGGTTTTTTATCATTAGCTTTATGCTTATATTAGCTACTTGGATTTGTTTAAATGTTTTTACTTTTGAAAATGTTGACCCTTATCCGTTTATTTTGCTTAATTTAGGTTTATCAACAGTTGCTGCTTTTCAAGCACCAGTTATTTTAATGAGCCAAAACAGGCAAGCGAAAAAGGATAGTCTTCGAAGCAAGAATGATTATCGAACTAATTTAAAAAGCGAATTAATTTTAGAAGAATTACATCACCAATTAGGAGATATTTTAGCAGGACAAAGAAAAATACTAAGATTGCTTGATAAAGATAATGAAGAAAAATAAAACTTACCAATGGTAAGTTTTTTTTAGACTAATTCTTTTTTATTATAACGACGATATATTAATAATATGAATACTATTGAGATTATTATTGCGATTATTATACTCTCTAATCCAATTGTATTATTAATAATTATATCTCGTGAATTGGCTAAACCATAAATAGAAGTGTATTTTAAGAACTCAAAGTTAGTATTTAGATTAGAAATAATTAGCAAAAAGTAATTTAGAAAAACAATGCCAATGCTGATACCACCAGTTTTCTTTGTCTTATCAAAGAATGTAGCAATAAAGGCGCTGATTAAAAAGAAAGGAATAGCAGCTAATAACGGGGCGAAACTTAAAATAAAGAATTCCTTTTTATTAAATTCACCACTTAGATATAATCCAACATAATTAAAAATCATCACAATAATTATCATTAAGGAAATATAAATGAAGCCACATATTAATTTGTTTTTAATAATATCATTTCGCTTGATTGGTTTGGCATGAAGATACTCGATTGTCTTTTCACTTTCCTCTTTAAGAATAATGCTTGATCCAAGGGTTGAAGCAAATAGGCCTGTTAATAATAACAGAAAAGTGTTACCCTCCGTTTTAACCCAGCCGAAAACATTACCAATTGAACTAATATCCATATTAAACATTTTAAGAAATTCTTTTGGCATTGTTTTTAAGATTTCATCAAAATCTGTGGTGTTAAAACTCGGATAAATAGCAAAGCCCATTAAGAAAAGGCATAAACAGGTTATTGTCCAGATTATAAAACTTTTTCTATTTACTTTTAATTCTCTTTTTAACATCTTCTTCACCTACTGATAATAATGCAGAAATAGTTCTTCTATCTCTGGATCTTCAATTAATATTTTTTCAATCTTATACTGACTTAATATATTTATCAATTCATCAATTGGCTGGGAATAAAGAATTTTTAGTGTTTCCTTATCCTCAGTAATTATTTTTCCTTTTAATTTCTTTTTAATTTTTGTAATCTCTTTACTTTTTATTGTGATTATTTCGAATTGATTATTTTTTAATTCATTAAGTGATTCTATTTTTATTAAATTGCCATCTTTTATGATTCCAACCCGATCACAAATCTTTTTAATCTCGCCTAAAATATGAGTTGAACAAAAAATTGTTGCTCCCCTTTTCTTTTCTTCTAATAGAATTCGGTAAAACTCTTCTTGCATCAAAGGGTCTAAACCACTTGTTGGTTCATCAAGAATAATTAATTTAGGCTGATGCATTAAAGCAAGGATTATTCCGACTTTTTTAAGGTTCCCTTGCGATAAATCTTCTAGCTTTTTACTTTCTTCAACTTGAAGGTGTTGAACTAACTCCCTTCGGCGTTTATGACAGTCTTTTTCGTAAAAAGATTCGTTATAATCAAGCATCTCTTTAACGGTAAGATCGTCGTATAAATTAACTTCTGTTGGAAGATACCCAACGATTTTTTTGATCTCTAAATCATCTTTTTGGTTTATTCGACCATTAATAATAATCTTGCCCGAAGTCTTATTAATTAGATTCATGATACATCTAATTGTTGTTGACTTACCAGAACCATTCGGCCCAATAAAACCAAATATTTCACCTTTTTTGACTTCTAAGGAAAGTTCTTCTACGCCTTTTATTGGGCCATAGAATTTAGTTAAATTTTCTATTTTTAGCATCATCTTACTCCTTACTAAATTATTTAATCATTATATCTTCTACTAATAAACGTTATTGCCATAAAACCAGCAATAAAAGTTATAATAGTATAAATAATATTCATTCCCCCGGGTATTCCAGGAAAAACTTCAATAATTGAGCCTGCCACAAAGCCAAGAATTAACAAGTATGTTTGCCGCGGTTTTTTTCTTAATAACTTTTCTAAAATCTTAGTTGTTGTAATTACCCCGAAGACACAACCAATCATAATTGGTAATAAATAGTTTATTTCAATATTATTAATCGCTTTTATTGTTATATCATAAAGTCCTAACGAAAGAAGCATAAAAGATGTGCTTATTCCCGGGAGGATCAAAGCAACAGCAATAATTATTCCGGCCAGAATTAAAAACAAATAATTTAAAATCCCAGTTGAAGCAGCTAAATTAATTATTGTTCCTTTATACAAGGTCATAATCAAAATAATAGCAAGACCAATCATAAAATAAATAAAATCTTTTTTAGCTTTGTTTGTTGTATTCGTCTTCTTATATAAAACAGGAAGGCCGCCGAATATCACTCCTAAAAATAAATAGATAGTTGGAAACATAAAATTGGTAAGACAATATTCAATTATTCGACTGAATGATAGAATCCCAATAATTCCACCAATACCCAATGTGCCAAGAAAAAGAAAATTCTTTTTTAAATTTTTAAATATAGTGCTTAAGGCATGAATCATTTCGTCATAAACCCCTAGAATTATTGACATTGTTCCCCCGCTAACCCCAGGAACAAGGGTTGCTAGACCAATAATAATACCCTTAAAAAAATTAATTATTGTTTTCATTAGGAGCCTCCAATAAAAATATTATAGCATAAATAAAACTATAATTAAACGACCTAAAAGTAATTTATATTAGTTACATAGGTTTTAAATATCGACTTTGATTTTGCTCCTCAAAGTCGCGAACATCATAGTCTTAATCTTCCCGGCCGGGCTTAATACTTATTTGTCTCTTAGTTCCGTATTCTTTTTCTTTCTGTTGACGAGTGAACTTTGAACGGTTTTCTTTTTTCTTTTTCATTAGGGTTCGATCTAAAGGTTCC
>CAYSZU010000002.1:10261-56915 GCA_964435635.1 uncultured Muribaculaceae bacterium | reverse complement strand
ATAAATAAAAAGTACCCAGATTCAAAAATAGAGTTTAACAGTAAGGTGATATTAAAGTCAGACTTAAAATATTAAAAGCGAATAATTAATTAATAATAAACTATGGTATTTAGATATTAAAAGAAGAATCATATTATAACGGAAAAATAACGGAAAAAAATAAGATAAATCAAGATATGATAAAAAGCATTAAAATAAATTAAGAAGATTAGGCTCCCATTTCATAACACTTTAAGATAAAATATACAGTATTAAGACACGCATTTATTATGTTTTGGGACCAGGGGGTCGCAGGTTCGAATCATGTCTTCTTGGCTATTTATGGATAAAAACAATGGAAATAAATCCAAATTCAATCAATAAAATATAACAAATAAAAATTTTGTAATTCGCTTTGTTTCCCGCTCAGAAGTACGTAAACTTTTTATAGTACAGGGTTTTTTATTTTGTCTATAAACAAAGGATTCCTGTTTGACTCTAGAAGCATATTTTTTGATTAAACTCTCAATCGAAACAAATGCCTAAAAACAATAGTTATTTCGACACGTCGAAATAACTTTACAATATATATATATGGTTTGCTATAATCGTGTTAGAGGTGATAAACTATGTTAAAGAGGGAAATTTATTTGAGACAAATTAGAAACTTTTATGATGAATATAGTTTGATTAAAATATTATATGGATTAAGGAGAAGTGGAAAATCAGTTATCTTGACTCAAATAATTGATGAGTTAAAAGAAAAGGGTATTGATGACAAGCATATTATATATTTAAACTTTGAATCTTTAGAATTTGAATTTATTAATAATGCTAAGGATTTGGATTTTTATGTAAAAAAACTCACGTTAGATAAAAAAAATATTATATATTTTTAGATGAAGTTCAAAAAGTTGAAAGCTTTGAGAAAGCGATAAATTCCCTTAGAATGACTAACCAATATAGCATATTTATAACGGGATCAAATAGTAAGATGACATTTAAAGAATTATCAACTGATTTATCTGGCAGATATATAAGCTTTAGAATAAATTCTTTATCTTTCAAAGAAGCTAAATAATCTTATCATCTTAAATTTTTATACTAATGACTTAGCATTAGAATATGAAAGATTACAAAAACTAAATATAAAAGATATTTCAAAATCATGTATGTTAATATTTCTGAGCCTTATTATTATTTTACAGTTAAAGATCCAGACGGTAATGAAATAGAAATATATGGTGATTATAACTAGTAAATAGTTTAGTTGTTAGATAAAGAAAAAGGGAGTCGAAGAAATGCAATATGAACTAATTCATTGTTACAATGGAAAATACTTTTACGTTTGTCATGTTTGTTTCAAAAACGTTATCGAAGAGAACTTGGTTGAAAATGGTGGAACTCTACACATGCCAAGATTGATATTTCGTTCTAATGCAATAATAATAGCTACTCATAACGGGAGAATTGTTGGATGTGTTGCTATTGGGGAAGCCGACAATGAAGTTGTTATCAATCAGATCGCCATTAAAAACGATTATAAGCGAAAAGGGATTGGTAAGGAATTGATTAATAGGATCATTAGTTATGCGGGAAATAGAAATATTAGTTGTCATGTTTATAGTTTTAATCTCGCTTTCCAAATGTTATTTGAATCAGTCGGCTTCATAAAAGATGAAGCCGAAAGCCAACCGGATCGCTATGCTTATAAGTTTTATAATAAAGATTATCAGGTTAAAAAGCAGGCCTAAATATATTGCAAAAAGGCTCAAAATATAGTATGATATGGCAAGAAGAGGCAAGGTTAATTTGCTTTTAGAAAGGGAATGAATAGAGTGATAATTTCAACAACACCTTCACTTGAAGGAAAAATAATTAAGGAATACAGAGGAATTGTCTTTGGCGAAGTAATTAGCGGGATTGATTTTACGAAAGATATTACGGCGAGTATTACTAACCTTATTGGTGGTCGAGCTGAAGAATATGAACAAGAATTAGTTGATGCTCGCGCTGATGCAATTAGCGAGATGATGGAACGAGCAAAGAAAATCGGGGCTAACGCTTTAGTTGGTGTCAAAATAGATGTTGAAACAATTGGCCAAAACGGCTCAATGATAATGGTAGTTGCTTCGGGAACTGCTGTAGTAGTAGAATAAATTAAGGAGAGAAAAATGAAAAAAAATGGTAATTATGTTGGGGTCGATGAAAAATTTATCCCTGAAAACGAAAAATATGTTGATGAGCCAATAATTGGATCATCAGATGGCCTAAAAGACGGAATAAGAAAGGGCTCTGATCAAGTAGCAAATTATGTTACTGATAAAGACAACCAAGAAAAATTTAAGAAGGCCGGAAGAAAAGGCTTTAAAATTATTAAAGGAATTGGAATTGGTTACCTTGTATTCTGGGCAATTATTATCTTATTAACATTGTCAGTATTCATATTTACGATCTTTGCTATGATCGGCACTAATAAGAAATTTGATAATATATCAAATACCATTAATGAAAAGTTTAAAACTAATGAGCAAGACGAAAAATCAAATGAGACAGATAAGAATACCTTTAATTTCCCTTTTAAAAATTACAGTGGGGTTAAAAAAGGCATTTTCATTAAAAATCTGTTAGATGAGGTTATTGCTTCTAATAACGCTAATAAAGATTATGCTATAACAGTTATTTTTGGCGAAACAAAAACTTCTAATAATGACGAGATTCGCGCCTTAAAAGATCAACTTGAAGAGTTAACTGAATATGAAGTAACATTAGATTATGATAGTAATGGATATATTGCTAAGATTACAGTAAGTATTTAAAATAATTATAAAAGCGTTTGTATAATACATATAAACGTTTTTTTATTGGTATCAATCACGATAATATATATTGGAAAATATGATATAATTTAAAAAGGTGATATAAATGATAGATATGCATATTCATACCGATAATTCAGATGGTAGTTCTAGTGTTAAAGAAGTTTTAAGCGAAGCTAATAAATTATCATTAACAATTATTTCTATTACCGATCATAATACTGTTAATGCCTATGAAAAAATAAAAGAGCCAGAGATTAGAAGTCTCTTCAAAGGAGAAATAGTAACCGGCTGTGAAATTACTACGACATATAATGGCGAAGTAATAGAGATTTTAGGTTATGATTTTGATCTTTTTATGATGAATGAATTATTAAGTAAAAACGTTTTAACTCTAGCCCAAAAACAACTAAAAGAAGCAGAATTAATTGAAAGGCAATTTAAAAAGATTGGGGTTAAATTTAATCCTAAAAATATTAAATTTAACCCCAAAAAAGAATCGAGTAGAGTTGCTTTTTGTAATGAAATAAAAAAATACCAAGAAAACTTAAAGTTCTTCCTGGAAAAAAGTTCTATTGAAAGCAATATGGGATTTTCAAGAAATGAAGTATATAATCCAAAAAGTCCTTTATATGTTGATGAATCATCTTTATATCCGAGTTTAGAAAAGACAATAGAAATGATTCATCAAGCTGGGGGCTTTGCTTTCTTAGCTCATCCCTTTGCTTATTCAGCAACAATAATAAAAGAATTGGATAACATTATTAATTCATATAAATTAGATGGAATAGAGTGTTATTATACAACTTTTAGCGATCAAGAAACAGCATATTTAATAGACTACTGTAATCAACATCAATTATATAAATGTGGTGGATCTGACTACCACGGAAAAAACAAAGTTAATCATAATCTTGGGGTTGGGGATGGCAAGATGAAAATAAGTGAAAAACTAATTGCCGATTGGCATTAACACTCATTTTTAATCTGCGATGACTAATGTATTAGTTGGAAAATATTTAACTACTTATTTTTTAAGATTAACCTTTGAATATCAAGTTGATCATTGATTATTATTTTATTAGTCGGGTAAAAATCATCATGATAATAAGTATTATAATAAGTCTTGAATTTATTTAAGCCGGCTAATAGTTTAGCATCATTAACATGATCACTTATTTCAAGAAGTTCGTTTAATTCACTAAATAACATGCCATAATCAATCTTATGTTTATTATTTGTCTCAAGGGTGTAAGCTTCAACGTGTTTTTTAAATGTTTTATAATAGCTAGAAAAAATTCTATTAGTTAAGTAATTATCAGCCGCAGTTGCTAAAAAAGCATTACTTAAGGCTAAGTATTCAAATTGATTACCATGGCAATCAACAATAACGTGACCTTGATTATTATGGAAGATACCAATATTAATTGGTTTAGTTAAATAACTATTAGTCGTACTTAAAACATTTTCCTTAATAGCCCGATTATATAAACTAATAACCGGGCCAAGAACTGGTATTTTACCACCAGTATAGCTATATTCAGGAATGGCCCCAACAATTATCATTACTTCATCATCATGAGCAATAATTGTCTTTAAAATGGCATACATATTCCTAAACTCATCTTTTAAATACTTTGGCAATAAATGAATCTTACCATCACGAAAAATCATATCCATTAATTCGCCCGTAAACCCATTAAGAATTACAATGTTTTGGGTCCCTGGTTTTTTAACCTTTAATAAATCTTGAATTTTTATATTATCATCTTCATCATTTATTTGATAAAATTCTTTATAATCTAGCTGGCGCACCGAACCAACGGGAACTCTTCCGGTTTTTTTATAAGCCTTGATTGCTTCAGAATCAATGATTCGCTTGTTATTAACAGAATGCTCTAAGTCTAAATCATGAGCAAAGATTCTTTTAACATCAGCAAGACTCCTATTGCTATTGATTAAATTTAAAATATTACCGTTACTATTACCAGCAACTAGGCTAAAAGGATAGATTTGGCAATTAATATTATTTATTGCTAATTGATTTCTTAGGATCATATTTTGATCAAAAAAAATTCTAATCTTATCACTCATTGAATAACCAGAAGATAATGAATTACCTAAAATTAAAAAATTAACATCCGTCACCTTAGTGGCAATTAAAGCTTCAATTAGTTCCCGGCTATTTGCTTCATAATTTCTAAGTATACTAGATGCCTTCTTACTATCGTTTTTATTCTTTTGATGGGCAATAAAACTATTTACACTCATATTAACACCTTCATGTAAATTATAACATAAAACGCGCTTAAATAGTGGTTTTTTGATATAATAATCTATAAGAGTAGGTGAATCAGATGGACAAAATTAATCTTTGGGAATCGAGTTTTGCCAAGTACTATTCTTTTAGCAATGATCTTGATGTTTTACTAGATCTTATAAGAAAAGGTAAAATTATAACGGTAAAAGATAAATTTTCACCTGGTGATGATATTGATAACGTCTTAGATTGCAAAGCTGCTGAAGCCAATATATTCCTAATAATGACTGATGAACAACACTCTATTGCAATTACGGATAAGTCTTTTATATCTAGTATTATGATTAATAAATCATTCTTTGAAAAACACAAGGATGCTATTTTTAACGAAATGATTAAATATGTTTTAGAATCAAAAGACCCTTATGTTGTAGTAGATAAGCAAATATTTTCCGCTGAGTTATTTGAAAAACTACTTGCTATTAAAGGCCGAAGATATGATTTTGTAAATATCGATTTAACTAAAGAACAAATTAAACAGTTAAATGATAATTTCATTGTGGCGAGAATCCTTAAAAGAAATAATATTACTAAAGTAAGTACTGATAGAGTTATCGGTACTTATAGCATGAAAGAACTAAATGAAAATCAGAAAATATATATTAAATATGATTTAAATGAACATGATTTTGAAAATCTAAAGTATGTAAATGACCAAGCAGATATTATTATTTCTTCAGGGGAATATAGTTATAATTTAGATGGTCATCCAACCGCGACAGAAGAAGAAAACTATTATCGGGGGGCAAAAAAAATTATTGACCAATTAGAGAGTCTCGGCAAAAAAAACATGGTTTCTCTTTTGGTTAATAAAAGGAGTCTATTTGCAAAATATAGTTATGACTGCCAAAGTATTAAACTAATTCTAATTAGTGATGCTAATGACTATACTTATAGCGCTTATAAAAAAGAAGAAGAAAAATTGGCTAAACTAGTTGAAAATATTAAAAATAGCCCAATGTCACCTTTTGAAAAATATTTAGCGGTTTATAATATCGTTAAAAACTATAAGCCATATAAAGAAAATGAAAAAGATAAAGATCAAGCGCGGGATTTAAAATACATTTTAGATGGCGAATACATGGTTTGTGTTGGTTTTTCCAAATTATTAATTACCTTATTAGATAAGGTTGGCATTAATGCTATTATTTATGGAACATGGGTTCGAAAATATGAAGAAGGTAAACAAATAATCTCTTCTGGTCACGCACGGGTAATGGTTAATCTAGAAGATCCTAAATATGGCATAAATGGTTATTATATTGCTGATCCCACTTGGGATAATGGGATGGGAAAAGATTATTATAACTATGCTGCGGTAAGTTATGACAGTATGCAAAAATCCCATTATGCCATGGATTTAACAAACCTTGATTTAATATTTGATGTGCATAGTTTTGAAGATTATTGTGAAAAAATAAACGTTTTTTTAAATATCGAGTACAGAAGAAATCAAAATTCCGGGTTAAAGGAAAAAAATAATATAATCACGATGTATCGTTTTGTTTGTGATAAAATCATGACGGTTTTATCACAAATTGACTTAGCTGCCCATGATAGTTTAAAAGAAACTTATGACAACGCAAAAGCAAACCCAAGCGGGAATAATTTTAATATGTTTTTAACTATGGCTGGCAACATAATAGTTGCTAAGTCAAATAAACAGATATCAAATGAAACGATTATTAATGCCGCTCTTATTTCTAAAAATCAAAGCGATGATATTGAAACTATTAGAGAAAAATTACTAGAAGAAAAGGTAAGAATAGATCAAAATGAATTTCCTAACGAAATATTTGAAGGAGCAGTTTCTGTTCAAACTTTGGGGTAATATTTATATCTAATTGGTTTATGATTATAATAGTAAGAAGGTTAAAATAATGAATGTTAGTGATAAGAATGGTAATTTAGAAATAAGGGTAGATAGCCCGATTCTATTTTATTGACTTAAAAACGATAAATAAGATAAAAATTATTTATAAATCAAAGATAAATGATATAATATAAATATATATGAAGGAGATGTGTTATGGATCTTATTATTGATAGTAAAAGTAGAAAAACTTTTTCTGATCAGCAGAATTATGACGAAAATCATGAAAGGGTTACCACCGTTGATGTACTAGATATGGGATCATATGTTTATCATCGTCTTAGGGGACCATTTGCTAGTATTCCTGAAATTTGGAAAGCCACAAGTGTTTCTATCTTTGAAAATGCTAGCGGGCGGAACACAGAAATTAAAGCCAGTTTTTTGTATTATCCAAAGGACACAGAAAGTGAAGAAGTTTCAAAATTTAGAACTGAAATTTCTGTTCCGCTAGAAGGACAACTCGAAAGACTTGAAAAACGGATTATATTTTATAATAAAAGTGGAGCAATTGAAGAAGATATTATTATTTCTGAACCTCTTGGAAAAACATTATTTAGCAAAGTTGATCGCTATGTTTTAAACACTGAATCAGGGCAATATGTTAATGATGATGGGCAATTTTATCCTTTTAGAATAATTGGTGATTCAATTTTGGATACTGTGAACGCTTTGGCTGAAGAAGCCGAAAAAAAAGTTGTTGAAAACGGCCTAAAAAGATAAATAACAAAAACAGATTATTATAATCTGTTTTTTAATGCCTTACAGTTAAAATAAAATGTTATAATTTAAAAAAGGTGAGAGCATGAAAATAAGAAAATTTAATTTTAATGAAGACTACCAACTAATTAAAGATTTTTTGACTAATTGTTATTTTGAAAATAACAACATGGAATGTTGGTTGCCTCAAAGATTTGATGATTTGGTATTTAGACTTGATACTTTATACCGAGATGAAAGAGGGCAAGAAGCATCACAAGACTTCATTTATATTTGGTTAGATAGTGGTAATATAGTTGGGGTTATATTACCTGATGGCGATAGTTTTAATTCAAGTATTAAAAAAGGTTATGAATATATCTTTCCTGAAATGCTAGACTTGGCTGAAAGAAAATTAATTCCCTTGTTTAAGAGGCAAGATAATGGCAAAATTAATTTTTTAGTAGTAGCACACGATAGCTTAAAATATCAAAGCTTGGAATTATTAAAAAGAGGATATACAAAAGATGCGGCCTCGGATTATGATAATTGTCAGATTCCAAGTGAAACTAACTATGAAATAGTATTACCTGATGGTTTTAAACTAGTATTTGGTAAAGGATATGATGATTTAGTAAAAGCCAAGGCTTGTTATTATGGTTTTGAACCATCAGCTGATAATGGAATCCTTAGTAGTTTATTAAATGAGGAGTCCTTATCTTATACGGCCCGAAAAAAATCAAGTTATTTTAACGATAGTTTTGAAACTCTAGTCGTGCGGGATGATGATATTTGCTCTTATAGTTTTTGTTATGTTGATAAAATAACTAAGACGGCTTTTATCGAACCGGTTAGTACTAGAGAAAAGTATCGAGGCTTGGGACTATGTACTGCCATGATGCATGGGATTGTTAATAAACTTAAAACAATTGGAATTGATAAAGTTTATGTTAACTCTTATGACTAGCGTCAGAAAGTATATAATAGAGCCGGCTTTATTACAATTGATACTATTGGTTTTTGGTATAAAGAAATATAATGATTATCTTCATTTTGAATGTTTGACATTACGCTTGGTTATGATATAATAACCACCAATTACAAAAGTGCCTAAAATAGGCAGTGGGAGGCGTTATGAAATTTAATCAACACTTAGATGATCTTCAATGTATGTTACGAGCTTTTAAAGATTTATTAGATAAAGAGATTGGAGCAGTTGGTAATAGCCGTCTTAATTATGCCATAACTAACGAACTGCTTAATTTTTAATTTAACTATTAAAAAAAATTGCGAAATCTTATTAAAAACTATTAATCCAGAAGAATTAGTATATATGTCAGTTATAGAAGGGCTAAACGAGATAATTGATAGTCAAAAAGCCGAATATAATATTCCGCTATACAAAATGTTAATAGAAAAACCATGCTATGATAAGAACGGGTTATTTTCTAATATGATTAAAGTGCATAATCTATCTGATGAAAATACTCTTCTTATTATCAAAATGTTAATAGGAGCCATCAACGAAAGCTATCCTCAAGCATGCTGTGAAAACCGTGATGCCGAATATTATACAAGGTTCTTGAGCAATGGCGTTGTTAGTACTAAAACTGAAAGTGATTATTTTAAGCCAGCTGAAGAGATTACTAGTTTTATTAATGGGCACATTTATGATTTAATTCATGCCTATAAACATTTTATTACTTCCGATGGTATTGAGTATAAAGTGCGAAAGCTAATTATTAACTTATACAAAAATGGTTATGCAGATATTAACGAAGATCTAACAACCATTTCTAATGTCATAGCAAGTTTAATTTTAGTTCGTCGTTATCATAACACGTTAGATGTTTTAAGCGGGATAACAATTAATGAAACTAATTACCAACAAATCTTAGAAATTATTAAACAAGCAATGGAGGCACTATATAAGTATAATTATAATGATTTATGTCTCATCAAAGATTTAGGTTTTTTACAAAAAACATTAACATTTTTTGCAACAAGATTAGCTAGTAACGAGGCAAAAAATGACCTTTTAGAGTATTATGAAGAACAGTTAATTAGTGTAGTTCCACCAATTAATAACCAATATTGTGATATAACATTAGTTAAAGCGAGTAATTAGTTACTTGCTTTTATTTTATTATTATTTTTGATAGAAATAAATTGCTGTGATATAATTACTTTATAGTAGGAGGTGAAATATGATACTATTTAGTAGCGAAAAAGAAATAATATATAAAATTACTAATGCGGTTTTATTAATTTGGCTAGTAGCAGCAATTGTTGTTGCTTGTGGAAGTGGAATTAGGTTAATAATAAAAGAACCTATTCGGGAATATACTTATCAAGAGTATGCAATAAATAACTGTGTATATTATAAAGAAGATAAAGAATTAAGCAAAAAAGAACAAGATCAACGCTGTTTATTAGCTTATAATGATCAATCTTTTAGTAATGAAAATATGGACTATTATAAATGGATTACCTTATATACTTCAATTGCTAACGTTATAATCGTTGGTGGGGTTATGTACTTTATTAATCGTCCTAAAAAGAAGCAAAAAACTAAAGTAATAAAAATTAAATAACCTGATTATTGGTCAGTTATAATTATATGTAGTGAGCATGGCTCGTCCCATAGTTAAAGATGAAACAATCTTTGGCGAAGAGAAATAAAATTTTGGTACTCAACATGATGGTTTTACTGATCCGACTAATTTGACAGATGGTTTAAAACCGTTTAAATTATAATAAAGTTTTAAATTATTAAAAGCAAGTAGTAGACTACTTGTTTTTTTGTTATAATTATGACGAGAGGACTTGAGTTTTATGAAAAAATTAACCATTTTGTTACTGGCAACATTATTATTAACTGGGTTTGGCAACACAAATAAGAATCAAACAGATAATAAGCAAGATTATGAAGAAAAGGAAAACGATTCAGTAAATCGTTATACGGGTAATGAGACTTCTTTGTCAAAAAAATATTTATCAAAAGGTTATTTAGTAAATGTTTATCGTAGTACAACATCACTTGGTGATGAAGCGGAAAATTATGGTAAAGCCTATATAACAATGACATTTAATGTTATCACTGAATTTACATCCATGATTGATTATAGCGATACGAACAATTATATTAAAAAGAAAACAATAAGTAACATTAGATTAATTAAAACCCCAAAAATGGGGGTAGCTGAAGAAATATATGCTGACTATAACTCTTATGGTAATAATACCGAGTTGAAAGGCAGTAAGAATTATTATATTAAGGAGTATAGTGAACCAATTTATAGTTTTGATCAATCATCACTAGCCGTAACAATTAATCGCATTGCTTTATTAGACTCCTCTAACTACGGCTGGGATGAACAACCGACTTTAAGTCAAATATATAATGATTTAGGGATTACTAGAGAAGCGGTTGCTTTAACCTTAGGATTTAGAATTGAACTAACAACCGTTTCTGGCAAAGTTTTATATCAAGACTATGAAATTGAAATGCCGGCCCAAGGCTTTGATATTGTTGGTAGTGAATTTCAGACTAATTATCTGACAGAAGATACTACTAAAATGAAACCGTTCTTTGAAAAAGACTAATAGTTTCAATAAGTATTATATTAGGGAAGGAATTACCATGAATATAGAAATAGTTAAAGCAACAGCAAACGATATACCAAAAGTAAATGAACTTTTTACTTGTTTAATTCAAACTGAAAAAAATTATGATATTAATATAAACGAAAAGTTTGTAATTAATAACTTTTATGAACAAGTAGTTGATGACCTAAGTAGGTGTTTATTAATTGCTAAGAAAGATAATGAAATCATTGGTTATTTATATGGCTTTATTATTGATGATGGTACTAGTGTAGTAAATAAGGTAGCTAAATTAGATGCACTCTTTATAGCAAAAAAGGCTAGGAGATTAAATATTGCTACCAAACTTATTAATAATTTTAAAGAGTGGTCTTTAAATAACGAATGTCGATATATCGAAGTTGGGGTTTTTAATTCAAACTTAGCGGCATATATTCTTTATAAAAACAATAACTTTATAGATATTAAAACTGTAATGTCTTTAGATTTGACAGATAATAAAAATAAGGAAGTGATTATATGAAATTACTATTATCCGGTGGCGGTGATTCCAATCAGGTAAAAGAACTAGATGAATTGTTCTGCGCCGAAGTAGGAAAAGAAGCAAGGATTCTTTATGTCCCAATTGCATGGGATAAAGGACCTTATGAAGGTTGTTTAAATTGGTTTAAAAGTGTTTATGAACCTTTTGGTTTTACTAATATTGAAATGACTACCGATTTAGTTAATGTTGATTTAAGTAAGTATGATGCAATCTATATTGGTGGTGGTAATACATTTAAGTTATTAAAAGAAATAAAAGCAACTGGCTTTGATGTGAAATTAATGTCTTTTCTTAATGAAAACAAATTTGTTTATGGTGGTTCGGCTGGTGCTATTATCTTTGGTAAAACAATTAATCCGGCATTATTTGGTGATGAAAACGAAGTGGGTTTAACTGACTTAAATGGTTTAAATGTATTAGGTAATAAAGATGTATGGTGTCATTTTAATGAAGACCAAAAGAATTTAGTTAATGAATATAACAATGATTTATATATTCTATATGAAGAGTCAGGATTATATATTAATAACGAACATGTTATAAATGTTGGTAAAGAAATAATTACTACGGAACTAAAAAGATAAACAGCAAAGGAGATATTAGATGACGGTAGGTTTAGACATAGACGATACCATGACTAATTCTAAAGAATTAATCATGGTTTATGCTAAAAAGTATTTTAAAACAGCTGATGAAGAGTTAGTTAACAAGATCTTACACGCCCCTAAAATAGAAGGGAAATTATATGATTTTTATAAGGCCAATCTTCCCGAGATGATAAGTAATTACCAGTTAAAACCAAATGTAAAAAAAGTAATTAATCGTCTTAGAAAAAAAGGTCATAAAATAGTTATCATTACAACAAGAGGGTATACCCATATTGATGGTGTGGTTGAAGCAACCGTTGAGTACTTTAAAAAGCACAAGCTTATTACTGATAAAATGATTTTTAAAACAAGGGATAAGGCAAAAATATGTCTTGAGAATAACATCAATCTAATGATTGATGATTATTTACCAATTTTGGATGAATTAGAACAAGCGGGGGTTAATTGTCTAATGTATTCGGATGTTGCAAATTTAGCAACTAATAAAAAACAAGTTAATAATTGGCTAGAGTTAGAAAAATATATAAATAGTTTTGATCTAGTTGGATAGTTTTCTTTATATGAAAGAAGAAAGAGAATATTTAATAATCTAGTAAACACTTTGGCATTTGACTATGAAGAATTAGAAAACAATAGTAAGGATGCGATTAAACAAATAAATAATCTGTTATTAAGTGGTAAAGGAATATGTAATTCAATTAGTTATTATTACAAAGTGTTACTTGAACAAGTAGATGTATATAGTTTAATTGTCTTTTGTCGAGACGGTAATGATTTACATACAATTGTCTTGGTTGACAATGGTGATCAAACCTTTTCTTTTGATGATGTTTCAATGGCTATTTATGGTAAAGAAAAGCCTGGTGATACCTTCAATTTAACGAATCAGTTTGATTATGATCCGGAAGATGCTATAGGAATGAATCAAGGTATTAATGATGTTGGAACTTTCTCGAAAAACTTGAAGTATTTGTTTTTTCCGTCAAGTGGTGTAAATATTTTTTTCGGTAAAAGTGATGAGTATTATAAAACGATTATGCCGGGTTATCTAATGTATGGCGAAAGGTTTGAAAGCTTTAAGAATTATATTAGTAGTTATAAGAAGCAGCACATTGATACTAACCGCCGACAGGGAGTAATAAATTAATATAATAAGATATTGAGGTGAGAAAATGAAGAAACAAGATTTATTTAATAACAGATTGAAAAATAATTGGTTTTTATTTGATAACAAAGGCGAATATAGTTGGCTTAAAAAAGTCTCTCATTATCCAAATAATATAAATATTATGATATTAAAAAATACATAAATATTTAAATGAACTATCTTTACTTAAATAAAAAAAAATTAAATTTAAAAAAGGAATGTTTAAAACATTCCTTCTATTTATTAAATGTAAGACAATCTTGCCCAAAATAATGTTCATATTTTTCTTTTAACTCTTCATGAGTTTGTTGTATTTCGTGACTATGAGATGAAAAGGCTGCTATTTCTGAAATAATAACATGCCTTAATAATAAGCTTTTAAAACTTTTTAGTAAGCGCTCATAGTTTACTTTGTCCTCATCACTGCCACTTTGATTATAAATAGCTTCAGTATTATTTAACAAAGTTTCTAAACTAATTATATCGCTAATTGGATAATCATTAATAATCATAAAAACCTCCTTTAACAATAATAATTCATAAAAGACCTATTTACAAGTAAAAAATTTTATCTATATAATTATTGTAAAATATATCATAACAGAAAAAGGCTTTTATGATATAATTTATTTAGGTGAGATAATGAAAAAAGCAATTGTAATATACTATTCTTATGAGGGTAGTACTAAAAAGGTAGCAGAGTTAATCGCTAAGGAAACAAGCGCTAAAATAATTGCTATTAAAATGCTTAAAGAAAGTAAAACAAGCGGTTTTAAAAAATATTTAGTTTTAGGAATTAGAACTATCCTAGGTCAAACTAGTAAGATTAAACCTTTAGATATAGATATTAGCAACTATGATTTGGTATTCATTGGTAGTCCAATTTGGGCTGGCACTTTTGCACCGCCAGTTAAAACGGTTATAAATAGTCAATTATTAGTTGATAAAAAGGTTGCTTATTTTTATTGTCATGAAGGCGGGGCAAAAGACGCTGCTTTTAAGGCCCAACAAGCCATAAATAAAAAAAGTAAATTTATTTCAGCATTAGGGTGTCCAAAAGTTATAAAAGATTTTACTAAATTAAAACCAATAATCATTAAATGGGCTAAAGATTTAGTGAAATAATTTATCATAAGGAGTTAAATAAAATGAAAAAGAGGCAAAATATAAAGGAAATAGTCATTATAATAATTGCTGTTTTAAGTGGTTTAGTTATTGTTCTAGGCTATAGTTATTTTGAAAAAGAAGGAGCGCCTTATAAAACAGAGTATTCTGATTTAATAGCTACTAAAAAAATAACGGCTGAACAAATCTTAGCGCTTAAAAAAGGTCTAAGTTATAGAGAAATAGTTTATCAGCTTGGAAATACTAAAGATATTGGTTCTGGACTTCATGTTTTACAATACGTAGTTGGTGAAGACCAAATCTTTTATTTATCTTTTGCTAACGAAAATGATATCTGCTATAAAAGCGGAGCGGAGCTTCTAGCAACAGTAGAGGATGTTAACGATTACAAAGGAAAAGATAAGAACACTTTTCGAGCAACTTTGATGCAAAGAAATGGTAATAGTATTTTTGTTTCATGTCCAACCTACGATGGTTTTGATTCAATATATTTAAGTATAACTAAGGCAACAATAATAATTTATGATAATGGAACAAAAGCAACTATTGAAGATATAAAAGGGAAGTTAACAATAACGATTGGTGATCAAATAATGGAGAGTTATCCGCCCCAAGGGACGGCTTTGAAGATTGTAATTGATTCATAAAAAATAGTTAGTAGGTAAAACAATGAGTATTATTGAAATTTTAAAAGTTATTATAATTGGGATTGTTGAAGGCATAACTGAATGGCTGCCGATTTCTTCAACTGGCCATATGATTCTATTAGATGAGTTTATAAAATTAAATATAACGGCCGCATTTAAAGAGGTGTTTTTAGTTGTTATTCAGTTAGGGGCTATTCTAGCCGTTTTATTAATTTTTTTAAATTATCTAAATCCCCTTAACAAAATAACCGCCGAAAGAAAAGAAGCTTATAAACTATGGTTTAAGATATTTATCAGTTGTCTTCCGGCGGGAATAATTGGCTTGCTTTTTGATGATTGGATGTATGATCATTTCTATAATGCTAACACGGTTGCTATTATGTTAATAGTTTACGGTATTTTATTTATAATGATTGAAAATAAAAACAAAAAAGAAACAATTACTTCGTTTAAAGAGATTACAATTAAAACGGCTTTATTAATTGGCTTATTTCAAGTTTTATCGATTATTCCTGGAACTTCAAGAAGTGGGGCGACTATTGTCGGCGGGTTATTACTAGGAATGAATCGAAAGGTTATTACCGAATACACTTTTATTTTAGCTTTACCAGTTATGTTTGGGGCTTCGTTTTTAAAATTATTTAAGTTTGGGCTTGTCTTTTCTAGGGTTGAGATTTACATTCTAATTATTGGGATGATAACAGCTTTTCTCGTTTCAATCTTAACTATTAAATTTTTATTAAAATATATTAGAAAAAATGATTTTAAAATTTTTGGCTGGTATCGCATCGGGTTAGGATTAATCGTTTTACTTTACTTCTTATTTAATTAGATGATATAATTTTATTAATATAAAATAAAAAAAAGGAGAAAATTATGGAAGAAAATGACAAGAAAGTTTTTAGAAAAATCAGGAATAACTTTATAAATATTGTCTAGTTCATCATTTCTAAATTTTCTCCTGAGGAAAAAGACTTATATGATAAATATAAATTAGTTTTTTTAACTGAAATTGATTCAACTTATCAAAAAAAAGCAGAACCGAGTGGACCTCGTCATTAATAAAAAATATAAACCGACCATTTATGGTCGTTTTTTTTATAAAGTATTAAATTATAATAAGTGTTATAATTAATTTATTGGAGTGATTAGTTATGTTTTTAAAGACTAAAGTTGGAAAAAGAGTCATTGTTTTTAGTATTATATTGATATTAAGTGGGGTTAGTTTATTATACTATTTAGGAATATACAACAAAATTGAAGTTGATAATGAAATTTTAACTTACTCTTATCAGACCCATGAATATTATGATTTTATAAGCATCATTAATGTTAATAAGTATTATATTGCTGATGAAAAAGGTTATGAAACATTTAGTAAATATTTTTTTGAATTTAAAACCTTTGACTTAAAAAAATATTTACAAAACAATCATATTTTTATTCAAGTTGATGAAGTTGGATCTGGTAGTATTAAAGAACGCTTAAGTAAAGTTACAATCGATCAAGGAATAGCATTTACAATTGAAAAAGAAATTCCGGAATTTGGTACTACTGAAATGGCCCTATGGTATTTAATTGCGATTATTCCAAATGGTCAATTAGAAAAAGCAGATTATACTGGGTGGCGAAACGCTAAAGATTTAAACTCATTATTAGCTGGTTAAACCGACTAGTTTTTAAACTGAAACTATTTTATAATATTTAAAGAGGTGTTTTATGGAACATAATGAATTCATTGCCAAGATTGAAAAAATGTTAAAGCTAACTAAGTTTGGCGTTTTAGCAACGGCAAATAAAAACGGAGTAGTAAGTGCTTCCCAAATGTGCCTTGTTAGTGATGGGCTGAAGGTTTACTTTCAAACTGATAGTTCTTTTGAAAAGGCTCAAAATATCAAAGATAATTCTCATGTGGCAATAAATATAGGACCTTGTTACCTAAAAGGGATAGCAACTATTGTTGGCCATCCAACCAGTAACCCGAAATTTGTTGAATTGATAAAAGAAAAGCATTTAGAAACATATCAAAACTATACTAACTTACCAAATGAGATACTAATTGAAGTCCAATTAACTGAATGCCGTATGTGGGGGATAGATAATAGTAAGGACATTCATAATCAAGAAACAATTCAAGTCCTAAACTTAATAAATAAGACAATCACAACAATTCATTGTGCTAAAATGTAAATATTAAAATCAAACTAATTGGTTTGATTTTTAATTGGTAATAAATAAATATAATGATATAATATTTAGTATATTTTCAGGAGGGTAAAAATGAATAAATACTTAGCAAGTTTGAATGACGAAATTCAAGCATATTTTAAAATTCTTTGTCCAGAATTTCCTGAGTGGTTACTAGAATATATAGATACTCCAGAAATGCAAAGAATTAAGCATATTGGGATCAGTTGTGGCATAGACTATTCTTCAATGTTTGATATTAGATATTGGTATTCTAATTTAGAACATAGTGTTGGGGTTGCCTTAATTCTTTGGCACTTTACTCAAGATAAAAAACAAACCTTAGCTGGTTTATTCCATGATATTGCGACGCCAGTATTCAAACATTGTATAGATTTTATGAATGGCGATTCAGAACAACAAGAATCAACCGAAGAAAGAACCGAGAGCACAATTAGTAATTCTGAAGAAATAATGAGGTTACTTAAACGAGACGGAATTGAACTCGAAGAAATAATCGATTATAAAATATATCCATTAGCAGATAATGAAACACCAAATTTTTCTGCTGATCGTTTTGAATATAGTTTTGCCAGTGGATTAACCTTTTTTCGAATTTGGGAACTTGATACAATTAGCGAGTGCTACAACAATGTTACTATTTTAAAAAACGAGCAAGGAATGGCTGAATTTGGGTTTAAGGATATTAATATTTGTGAAAAATATATCAATACTTTGGCTAAAATATGGCCTATGTGGATTTGTGGTAATGATAAAATGGCAATGCAATTCATGGCTGATATGGTAAGAGCAATGTGGCAGCAAGGTTATCTTGAAATTGATGATTTATATACATGTTCGGAACAGGAAATTATTAACCGAATTATTAATTGCCCTAATCAATATTTGAGTGAGGCATTTAATAAGTATAGAGCAACAAAAACTGCTTATGATAGTTCAGAAATGATTGAAGATGTCTATTGTGTTTCAATAAAATCAAAAAGAAGATATATTATTCCTTTAGTTCATACCAATAATGGAATTAAAAGAATAGATGCGGTATCTGCCCAAGCAAAAAAAGCAATTGATGAATATTTGAATCAAGAGTATGCGCAATATAATTATTTTAATTTTGACTTTAAACCACAACAAAATAAGGTTCATAAATTAAGTAAAACAAAAAATAAATAATTTACCATTAATTAATATTAAGACTTTAGAAAAAAACAATATGTAAAATAATTAAATCAAACTGTTAAGTTTGATTTTTAAATGGCAATTTTAACTACTACTAATGATATAATATGATTGGTGAATAATATGGCAGAATTAACAATTGAAGAGCAATTAGAAAAATACCCTTATTTAAAACCACATATGAATTGGCTTTTATTTATTACAGCAGCTGAAAACGAAGAGAATAAGACTGGACCAAAGCTTTCTTATTTAACGGGGAAAAGATTAAAAACAGTAAGTCTTGTTAATGTTAATTTGCTAATTAAGTTAGTAACAGATGAGCGTTATTATTTATATGTCAAAAAGCTTTTCAATAATGAAATTGAGTATTTTAAATCAACAATAATAATTAATGGTGACATTAAAAATGGTCATGTTTTAAACAAGATGACCATTGTTATTGGTTTGCAAGAATTAATGAAAACTGGCCATAAATTTGATGATGAAACAATGAAACGGGTTAATTTTTTGATTGAGCAAGTTGATTATCATAATTTTGTTAATAAAAATAAAGAAAAAAACTATAATCTTAATATTGAAGGATATCCTTATGTGATTCCGGTTTCAATGTTTATCAACTTTTTAGAATTACCACCTAATCGTTACGAAAACTTTTTTGATCTTAGTAAAAATCCAGAAATCGGTAAAATCCCAAAAGAGTATTTTGTTTACGCTTTAATAAGCTATTATAAAACTAATAACGTTTCCAATAACTATCTTATTCCTTTTCAAATTAATGAAAGATTAGAAGAATTAATAACGTTTCAAAAAATAGATTACCAAGCTATTAATGAATGCCAAGCATTTGAAGATAAAAATGTAAAAAAAACTATAATTGATGCTGAACTAAAGATGACAATTTTAGCTAATATGCCAACTAATGTAACCTTATTAGAAAAGGCTATGTATATATATCTTAAAATGTGTAAGATATTAACTTACGACGAAGAATACTACGTTTATAATCAAAGAGGAGAAGTTGTTAAAAAACACGAAAATATTGATCATGTGGCCGAAATAAATTTACAAAACAATAAGGTTGTTTGTTATGAGTTTAATATTATTTATGCTAAGTTATTAGCAGAACTAGGAATTGATTTTCAAATTGACTCAAGAAGTCTAGGTGGTTTTGGGGGAGCTCATGCTAATTTACGTTTACGCCAAGGCAAATTTATTGTTGAAGCCGATTCAGTTACTTCAATCCTTCAAGGCGATATGGTGCAAGCTAAATTAAATCAGCCGTTAGTTGGTCTGAAATGTCTAAATATTAATCAAGATACTCAAGCAGAGTTTCGGCTTAAATTATCAAACATGTATTATTTAGTTGCGAGGCAAGAGTTAAAAGAAACTCAAAAGGAGCAAATTATGGTGGTTGAGCGGGTTGAATCATTTGCTGATATATTAAGACAATATCAGCAAACCAACCCTGTTAAAGAAAATAAAATTACCTTAACTCATAAATTAACCATAATAATTGCAAAAGTTAAGCAGGCCAGTTTATATGGGGTTGATGCAATGTCTTATATTCTCCAATTAAAAAAGATATTGTTCAATAATGATGAGCTAAGAAGAAACTTTAATTTCTCAATCATTAGAGAAAATAATAATCCAGCTAAAGCCGTAGCAGTTTTTACTATTAACGAAGCTGATATATATGAAGACGCCCCGGAGAACAATTATTATATATATTGTCCTCCACAAGACTTAACAAGAATCGATGAACAAGAAATAGCCGAGCGGTTTAATAATGGTTACTGGTCTTATATAAATAACGAAAAACACTGTATTCCAGGGATAAGTATAGGAGGGAAAAAATGATTGATAAATTACAGGCAATAAATAAAACTCTAATCAGCAAGTATCAAAATAATCCTAGTCTTTTAAAAAAACAATTACTAATTGAAAAATTATTAAAAGAACCAAATTGTTTTTTTAAAATGGATATTCAAACCGCTTATAATATTTTAAATGATCTCCAATTTAATGAAGAAACAAGCAAAAATATTTATCTAGATTTAATCGATGCCAAAAATTATGATCCCAAAATTACGGAATAGAATTATGTTGTTAAAATTCCATACTATAACCTTGACTAAAGGCGGCAACAACTACTGCTGCTGTCGCAACAGGACCACCTGGACTTTCTGCCCAATCATATATTCTTCTTTTATCATCTTCGGTAATAAATGTGTCCAAATAACCTGAACGATCTTTACATAAATTACCTGTCACAATAACTTTCATTTTATCAGTATTTTTCATAAAACTTCCTGAAGAATATATTAGCACTTTATAAGGGTTTGTCAATAATAAATAGGGGCTTAAAAAAGATGGTAGTTAATAAAGATTGCATTTTCTAAATATCTATTCTAAAATTAAATTGGAGGTATTGGTATGAATAAAACTATAAAAGATTTTTTCACTACCGAAGAACTTACTGAAATGAACTTGCTTGTAGCTGCTTTAGCGCAAAGTGATGTTTCTTTGGATTATATGCAAGAAGTATTAGCTTCAACCCCAAGAATAAATATTTGGGCAATGATTGGTCTTGCTAAAGGACGCGGGTTATCTGAACTAGTCGGAAAGCTAATTATAATTAACGGCCTAAAAAAGACGGGATTGATAGATGACTTTAAAGAGTCAGTCCGGCAAGGTTATAGTATGGAATTTTTACAAGACTTAACTTTTTTTGAAAAAAACAATTTAAAATTGGATTTAAAATTAAATAAGCTTTTTTTACCAGCGGAGCATGAGTTTACTCCTTTTGAAAAGGCAATGATCCAAGCTCTTGACGAATCAATTATTAATGCTTTGCCAAAAGCAGAAAATAGTTTTGGGTTAGTATTAACCCATAAGAAAGGAACCGAATAATGAAAATATTTAAATGCCACATTTGTGGCAATATGGTAGAACTAATTGAAAATGGGGGTGGGGAGTTAGTCTGCTGTGGTGAACCAATGGAAGACTTAGTGGCCAAAGAAACTGATTTGGGTTTAGAAAAACATGTGCCAGTTGCAACATATCATGATAATTTATTAACAGTAAAGGTTGGTAGCGTAGAACATCCAATGAGCAGTGATCATTATATTTCAACTATAATAATAAAATATGAAGGGCAAACTGCTAGATACGATTTAAAACCAAGTGATTCACCAAGTGCCCAATTCTTAATCCCAGCAACAGCTAAACAAATAGAAATCTATGAATATTGTAATATTCATGGGTTGTGGAAAAGCACTTTTAATCAATAAAAGAGAAACTATTTTAACTAATAGTTTCTCTTTTTTCTTCCAAAACCATTAATAAAGTTGGAAAATCAATTTTTTTCATCAGATAACATAAAACGAATCAAGCTTATTTTAGATTCATATAACTTTGTATAGTTATGTTAGTTATCAATTATTTTTCCACCTCGTTACAAATATTATAGCATAATTATTTCGGCGTTTATTGAATAATATTAACATATATAATATAATAAATAGTGTAGGAAGAAGATAAAAATGGATCGATATGTAGCAATCAAAAAAGTTGGAGTATATGGTATTGTAAGCAATATTTTTTTATTATGCTTAAAAGCCTTCTTCGGTATAATTTCTCATAGTCAAGCAATGATTGCTGATGCAGCTAATAGCGCTGGTGATATTTTGGCTTCAACTTTTACTTATATCGGTGGTAAAATATCTAACGAACCTAGCGATGAAAATCATAATATGGGTCATGGAAAAGCTGAGTATATATTTTCTTTATTTATTAGTATCGCAATGATGTTTTTAGCTTATAAGATAGTTGTTAGTTCAGTAGCTTCAATTATTAATCAGCAAAAAATTATTTTTTCTTGGTTCTTAATTGTTGTTTGTCTTATTACAATTATTATTAAATCTGTGTTATATTTATATGCCAGAAAAGTACATAAGATAAATCAAAGCATCTTAGTTATGGCTAATTTAAAAGATCATCGGAATGACTGCTTTGTTGCCGCGATTACCCTAATATCAATATTATTAAGTAGTTGGGGTTTATATTGGTTAGATGGTTTAGCAGGAATCGGTATTTCCCTTTGGATTTTTTATACCGGTTATCAAATTTTAATGCAAAGTTATAATGTCCTAATGGATGTCTCAATTGATGAAAAATCAAAAAAAATAATTAAACAGATTATCAAAAAAGATAAAAGGATTATCAAAGTAGGCCAAATTAGTACAATTCCAATTGGTAGTAAGTTTATTGTTGTTATTTCTATATATGTTGATGGTAATATGCCAACAAATGATAGTCATCAGATTACTCTAGATATTGCTGCCCAAATTAAAAGACAGGTAATTGCAATTGACCGAGCTATTATTCATGTAAATCCATTTTTGTTTAGTAAATAGTTTTTGGTAGGCTAAATAATACCCGTTTGTTTAACAGGGTTTTATGATATAATCAATTAAGAGGGTGATATTATGCAAGATTTGTGTTTAGAAGCATTTAACAAAATTATTAATTTAGAACATTGTTTACCTTTTGAAATAACAAATGCCAAACTATATTATGAAAAATATGCAACCGAAAAAGAGAAGATTGCTTTTGAAAGGGCTTTTGTTGAGTATCGTAAAATTCATCGCCCTGAATTTGAGGATCGCTATCGCAACGCCTTTGAAATATTTATTAAACATGGTTGGGATAATAAAAAATTTGAAGAATACGGTGATGAAATAGGAATCTCATTTATTGCGGTAAAACGTTATCCAGCTACCTATGTTAGTAAATATGCTACCGAAGAAGAAAAAGCGTCTTATCAAGCGAAGATTGATGAATTAGCAGCAATTGCTGAAAAAAAAGAAGCGGAAGCAAATAAGTATTTATGGGAATATTGTCAGAATATAAAGTGGGATTTCAAAAAAATTGCTATTTTAGCTAGTGAACAAGGAGTTACATCCCAAACAATTCGCAAAAATGCAATTTCATATGCCAAGAAATATCTTGGTAAATCAGAGGCTGAAATTATAAAGAGTATTAAAGCTGTCACTCAACAAGAAAAAAACGTTGATCGTAACGCTTCAAAATATGACCCGATTTTTCAAAAATTAACCTTGCTTAATAACGAACAAGAAATTATTGATTATTTAGTGGCAGAAAATCCTTCGCCATATTATTTAAGTATTAAAATTCCTAGTTATGTTGCTAGTGCTGAAGCAGATGCTTCACCTGAAATTCAAAAGGAACTAGAAGAACAATTAACAGCTAAGGTTGCTATTTATAGTGATTATGTTAATAGCAAAAGAAGTGTTGCAACAAAAGCAAGGGCTGTCGCTGAGGCAAAAAAAACATTACCTGAGGCGATTGCCATTGTTGAAAAGTTAATTGCCGAAGATTATACAACTAAAGAACAATTTTGTTGGGATAACGGTATTACGATTGATGTTTTTGAAAAATATTTAAAAAAAATTGAAAAATATGATCCCCAGTTATTTAAAATATATAATGATAAAATTGCTAATCAAAGGCTAAAGAAACAAGCAGCGGTTTTAGGAAAACTTAATAAAATTGTTGAAGGTATAAAAAGCGGGATTGTTATTGATGAAGAAACAACTAGACCTTATGATCTAATCGATTATTATTTAGCAACAAAAATGTCCTTAGAAGATTTTTTTGCGATTTGTTCGGAACGATTATCGGCTGCTGATTTAAAGATTGTAAAAAGATTTTTTGATAAGTATCGTTATCAATACTTTCTAGGTGATGCTGATATTAGAATGATTTTAGCTGACTGGGATGAAGTTAATACTAAAAAAGATGAAAAAGGAATACCGATATACGGTTCAGGTCGATTGATCACAAGCGAAGAAAAACTAGCTGTTATTGACTATCTTAATCGCCATAAAATATGTGTTACTGATCGAACTTATGCAATCGCTTTTCGGCGTAGCATTTTAGGTCTGCTTGATATAAATAAAGAACCGGAATTAAATAGTGATACAGAGGAAAATAAAAAGCAAAAATAATAGAATATGGGTGATAATATGTTTAATAAGCCAATATATTTTGACAATAATGCAACAACTAAAATTGCTTCTGAGGTTATTACAGGGATGATGCCTTATTTACAAGACTTTTACGGCAACCCGAGTAGTATATATGATTTTAGTAAAGGGATAAAAACCGCTTTACAAAAAGCGCGAAAAAGTATTGCAACCCTAATAAATGCTAATCTAGAGGAGATAATTTTTACTAGTTGTGCCACTGAAAGTAATAATACCGCAATTATGTCGGCAATTAGAAATAATCCAGCTAAAAGACATATAATTACGAGCCAAGTAGAACATTCCTCAATTCTTGAAGTAATGAAACATTTAGAAACTATGGCTTATGAAATCACTTATTTAGCGGTCGATAAGCAAGGAAGAATTGACTTAGGGGAATTAGAGGCAGCAATTAGACCAGACACTTTATTAATTACTATTATGGCTGCCAATAATGAATTGGGGAATATTTATCCAATTACTGAAATAGGTGAGATTGCTAAGAAGAATAAGATCCTATTTCATGTCGATGCTGTTCAAGCAATTGGTAAAAGTAAAATAGATGTTCAAACTATGGCGATTGATTCACTAGCTTTATCTGGTCATAAGATTCACGCTCCAAAAGGAGTAGGAGCGCTTTATATAAAAAAAGGAACTCCATTTATTCCATATATCTTTGGTGGCCATCAAGAACAAGGCAAAAGAGGAGGGACAGAAAATGTCGCTTCAATCGTTGCTTTAGGAATCGCAGCTGAATTAATTATCAACGATGATTATCAAGGAAATTATCAACTTGAAAAGATGCGAAATTATTTAGAACAAGAATTAAAGGCCAAAATAAATGATGTTATTATTTATGGTGACTTAACTAATCGTCTTCCTAATACAACTAATATTGCTTTTGCCGGAGTAAAAGGCGACGAACTATTAATGATGCTTGAAGCAAATAACATCTATGTATCAACTGGTTCAGCATGCAACTCAAGCGATGCTCAACCGTCTCATGTTCTAGTTGCTTGCCAGGCTGAATTGACAACTAGTAGTCCAATTAGAATTAGTTTGAGTAAAGATAATACCCAAGAAGAAATTGATTATGTGCTAAAAAAAATAATTAATATTGTTAGTACTTTAAGAAAGAAGGTTTAAAATAAAAGCGTTAATTAATTATAAGATCTGTGATAACGCAAAGCAGTGTGGTGGAATCGCTATTTGTCCTATTAACGCAATGTACTTTGATGATGAACTTAATAAAATAGTAGTAAAAGATACTTGTACAAGTTGTGGCCTGTGTGAAGCAGAATGTCCAGTTGGATGTATTATGGTTGCTAAAAACGAAACTGAGTTTAGAGAACTTGAACAAGATATCGAAAATGACCCTCGAACTATTAAAGATTTATTTGTTGATCGTTATGGTGCAGCACCATTATCCGAATTCTTTATGTTAGAAAGTGAAGACTTTGCTGCTAAGATAAGTAATCAAAATTTAACAATTATTGAATTGTATGAAGATAATTCAATTCAATGTTTATTAAAGTCAATTCCTATTAAAGAAATAACCGATCATATTAAGCAAGAGGTTAATTATTTTAATCTGCAGCCGACTGATGAAATAATGACTAAATATCAAATAACAGAATTACCGGCTTTACTCTTTTTTAAAGCTAATGATTTATTAGGAAAAATAGAAGGATATTTTGAGATTGATCAGCAAGAAGTTTTAATAACAAAGGTAAAAGAAATAGTTGGAGGCTAAAATGAAAGATAGTTATTTTATTATTCATGGTTCTTTTAGCAGTCCATATAGTAATTGGTTTGGTTGGCTGTATGAAAAACTAACTTCAACTAATAAAACTACCTATGCTCCTGCTTTTCCAACCGGTTTAAAATATCAAAACTTTAATAATTGGTCAAAGCTATTAGATTATTATAATGATCTTGGTTTAATCAATGAAAACACAACTTTTATTGCTCATAGTATTGGTCCAATATTCATTATAAAATATCTAATTACTAGAAAAATTAAAGTAAAAAAATTAATTCTGGTTTGTGGCTTTAATAATTACTTAGGGATTAACGATGATTATGATACGGTTAATAAAACGATGTATCTTGATAATATTGCTGACATTAAGCAATATTGTAATGATATTATTTGTTTATATACTGATAATGATCCATATGTAAATATTAAAACGGAAGCGAGTTTTGCAACTGAGGTTGGTACAACAATTAAAGTAATTTCTCAAGGTGGCCATTTGAATAAAGAAGCTGGATATGACCGATTTGAAGAAATATTAAAATATATTAATTAGGAGGTATTATGGAAAAAATTCACCAGAAATTAGTTAGAGATCGAATTCCCGAAATTATTTTAGGTAATAATAAAATTCCTATTATTCGGCAATTAGATGACGAAGAATATCAAAAAGAATTAGAAAAAAAGTTGTTTGAAGAGACTCAAGAAGTTGTGGCTGCAGATGCCGCTGAAAAAGCCGAAGAATTAGCTGATGTCATTGAAGTTATTCAAGCATTAGCATTATTAAATGGTAAATCATTAGCTGACATTATCGCTTTAGCCGAAGCAAAAAGAAAAAAAAGAGGCGGATTTCAACAAAAGTTATTTTTGGAAAAAACCTTTTCTTCCGATGTGATAAAAGAGCGGGCCTTAAAAGAACTTGGGTACCAAGAAGTTAATCAAGATAATTGTCTGGCGGTAGTTATTAAAATTGCTGAAATAGACAAGAAGATAGTAAAAGGAAGATAGATTAATAAAAATAAGGAGTGATAATTATGATGGCATTA
This sequence comes from uncultured Muribaculaceae bacterium, assembly GCA_964435635.1. Lineage (GTDB taxonomy): Bacteria > Bacillota_I > Bacilli_A > RF39 > UBA660 > DAOOOU01. The sequence continues at coordinate 29,318 of CAYSZU010000002.1, read as the reverse complement.
TTTAATCTTGGTTATTTATTTATAATTTATTTATTAACAGTTTTAACTAGTTTAATTAATAATAATCTAATTGAGACCATAATAATTATTCTCTTGATAATTGTAAGTTATTTACTTTACTATAAATTAGTTGATTACATTATTAATTGCATGGAAAACAAAATAATTAACAAACTATCAATTAAAACTGATAAGCAACAACAAAAAGAAGTTGATAAACTTCAAAATATTAAAATATTTACTTACATTGGGTATACTTATATAATGCTATTTATTACTGATGATCAAGATAATCTGCTATATAGAGTTCGGATGAAAGGAAATGTTTTTCAAAGGTACACAATCCTTGATTTAAATAAGCAAAAAACTGGCTATCTCTTCAAAATCAGAAACAATTATTTTACCAAGTTTAAAGATACTAAGGTAAAAGTTATTATCGAAAAATTTATGGGCAAAATCAAACTTGCTTTTCAAAATGAGCCGATAGTAATTTCGGTTAATGACGATTATACTAAAATTGAACTGCGTTTTGCAAAAGAGTGGCGAGAGATTGTTTCTAAAATTTCATTTTCTGGTGAAGGACGAGTTTTAATTAGTAAGATAAAACTTAGCAAGACTAGTCAATTTGCAACAATGCTATTTACCCTTGCTTATATTAGTCGCTTTTATTATCCAGGTAATAACTAGTTATATTACAAAATATTTTTAAGGAAGGTGAGTATATGTTAAAGATCGAAAATTATTCAATGTCGTATATCAAAGGAAATCCAGTAGTTAAAAACTTAAATTTAGAAGTAAAAGAAGGCGATGTTTTTGCTTTTATTGGTCACAATGGAGCGGGTAAAACAACGACGCTTAAATCGATTGTGGGGATAAATTATTTTACCGAAGGAAATATTACTCTAGATGGTATTAGCATAAAAGATAATCCTCTTGAATTTAAAAAAAATATCGCCTATATTCCTGATAATCCAGACTTATATGATTATCTTACGGGAATACAATATTTAAACTTTATCGCAAATATTTATCAAGTTAATCAAAAAGAACAAGAAAAAGCTATTAAAAAGTATGCTAATCTTTTTGATTTAACAGGAAGTCTTGGTGATTTAATTTCTTCTTATTCACATGGGATGAAACAAAAACTAGCCATCATTTCAGCTTTAATTCATGATCCAAAGTTATATATTTTAGATGAACCGTTTGTTGGTCTTGATCCCTATGCAGCGCATAGTTTAAAGAAGATCATGAAAGAAAAATGTCAACAAGGTAAGATGGTATTCTTTTCAACTCACGTTTTAGATACGGCGGAAAAACTATGTAATAAGATTGCTATTATAAAAAAAGGTGAATTAGTTATTTCTGGTGAGATGAAAACAATCTTAAAAAACAAAAGTTTGGAAGATACTTTCCTAGAGTTGGTAGAAGATGACAAAACTCTATGAATTAATTAAAATAAATTTGCTAGGATTCTCTGGTCTTAATAAAACCATTCATTCGAAAGACCGAAAAGAAAAAACTAAAGCTAAATTAAATATGGTTTTATTAGGTTCAGTTGGTCTGCTTTTTGGTTATTATATTTACATGTTTGCTAGTTCAATGATCAAGATTTTCCTGGCTATGAATAAACCAGAATATTTACTAGTAATCTTTATGCTATTGTGTACCTCATATCTATTAATAGTAAATATTTATAAAGGTCCACAGACAATTTTTAAGTTTAAAGATTATGATTTATTATTATCTTTACCTATTACTAAGAAAGCAATAATTATTAGTAAGCTAGCTACATTATATTTATATAATATGGTCTTTCAAGTAATTATTCTAATTCCGGTTTTAATTGTTTACCTTGAACACGTAAAAACGACGGAATTATTTTATCTTTTATACTTTCTATCTTTTATTTTAATTCCAATTATTCCAATAGTTATAGCTACTTTATTAGGAACCCTTATTAATTATTCAGCTTCAAAGTTTAAGTATAGAAGTTTAATAAATATTTTAGGTTCAATCGTGTTAGTTGGGATAATGCTTTTTCTTAATTATAAACTAACTATTATAAAGATGGATGATTTGGTTCTTGGCCAAGTAAATATCATTGATAGATTAAAGTATTTCTATCCAATAATCTATTTATATTTAAAATGTATGGCTGATTTAAGTATTATTAGTTTCTGCTTGATGTTATTATTAACTGCGGGTGTTTTAGGAATGTTTTTATTAATTATTAATCGTTATCACGATATAATCAATCAGGCAATAACTGGGGAACGCAAGAATGAATTTTTAACAGTTAAAGTTAAACAACGTAGTGTTTTTAATACTTTGTATGGCCGTGAATTAAAAAAATATTTTTCTTCTCCGGTTTATGTTTTGAATACCGCAATTGGTTTAATTATGCTAGTTGGATTAGTTTTAGCTTTGGTTCTATTTGGTCTTCAACCAATTGAAAAATATTTAAAAATTCCTGATTTAAATAGTGTTATTCAACAAGGCTTACCATTTATTATTACCTTGTTTTGTACAATGAGTTGTACAACGCATTGTGCTATCTCCCTTGAAGGGAAGAACTTCTGGATCATAAGGTCTTTACCAATTAGTTTTCGCCAGGTAATTGGAGCAAAAATTATGCTTAATATTTCACTTTGTATCCCGGTTATTATTATTTGTGGGACTATCTTGAATCTCGTTTTAGATTTAAGTTTAGCAATTAGATTTTTACTATATATAACTCCAATCGTTGCAGTTGTCTTAATATCTTATGTGGGGATTATTTTAGATCTATTATTTTTAAAACTAGATTGGGATAATGAAGTAATAATTATTAAGCAAAGGGTACCGGCGTTAGTTGCAATTCTAATTGGTATTTTAATTGGTCTTATTCCTTTAGTTCTTGATTATCCTATTAAAAACTGGTTATATATTTTAGCAATAACAATTATTTATTTATTATTAACAATTATTATGATTTACTTGCTTCGAAAAATCAGCCAAAAGCGATTGACGGAATTAAATTAAAAAGAATTGAGCTGATAAAAATGAACGAGAGAATATTAAAAAATATGAATCGCCATAATATTAGTCTTAGTCCTTATGCTTGTTTTGATGAACAAGCAAAAAGACTTGTTGATGAACCAAAAGATATTCGTTCTGATTTTTTTCGCGATATTGACCGCATTATTTATTCTTTATCATATACGCGTTATATTGATAAAACCCAGGTTTATTCTTTAAGTAACAACGATAACATAAGTCGGCGTATGACCCATGTTCAATTAGTTAGTAAGGTAGCTCGAACTATTGGTCGAGCTTTAGCCTTAAATGAAGATTTAATTGAGGCGGCTGCTTTAGGACATGATTTAGGCCATGTTCCATTTGGTCATGTTGGGGAAAGTATTTTAAATAAAATAAGTTTAGAAAATAATGAAGGTTATTTTAATCATAATATTCAAAGCGTTCGTAATTTAATGGTATTAGAAAATAATGGTCAAGGGAAGAATCTTACTATTCAGGTCCTTGATGCTATTATGTGTCATAATGGCGAGGTTACTAAACAAAAATTTAAACCAAAAGTAAAAAGTAGCCAACAGTTTCTTCAAGAATATAGTGAATCATATCATAATCAGCTAGTAGTAGAGCATTTAATTCCAATGACATTAGAAGGTTGTGTAGTCAGGATCAGTGATATCATCGCTTATGTAGGCCGAGACATCGAAGACGCTACGATGATGAACTTATTTCAAAAAGAGCAACTCCCGTCTCACATCACTGCGCTCGTTGGAAGCAACAATCGTGAAATAGTTCATAATTTTATAATGGATGTCATCAAAAACAGTTTAGATAAAGATTATATAAAAATGAGTTTACCTTTTTTTAAAACCTTAACTGAATTAAAAAAATTTAATTATCAAGAAATATATTTAAGGGCGAATACACCTAAACAATTGAAAAAATACGAAAAGATCTTTCGCCTTGTTTTTACAAAATGCTGTGCTGATATAAAAAATGATAATCAAACAGCCCAAATATATCAAGTGTTTTTAAAAGGTATGCACCCAAGTTACAGACAAAATAATTCAATTACCCGAATTGTCCTTGATTATATGGCGGGAATGACTGATGATTATCTAATTAGTGAATATCAGCACTATCTGAGGCAATAACAATTGACAATAAAGTGTAAAAAAAATATAATAAAGATAATAAGATTATCTTATAAAGTAAGGAGAACAATATGAAAGAAGAAGGAACAATAACTGAACCAGAAGTGGTTAATCAACCAACGGAAGCAACCAATCAACCAGAGGTGATTAGCCAACCAACGGAATTAACGAGTCAACCGGATGTGATTAGTCAACCAACTGAAACAGTTAATCAACCAGAAGTAGTTCAAATTAATCAAGAGAGTAAAAAAGCAGCTCTGCTTGCTAAAATTAAAGGTGGATTTGAAAAAATTACGAGGATGAAGTATTTTAAAATAGGTGGGATTGTTTTACTAGCCATTATTATTCTAATTGTTTTAAGTACTATGTTTTTCGGGCAAAAAGAACCTAACTATTCATTAGTATTTAGAAATGAAGATGGTGACTTAATGGTTATTAACGCAAAGAAGCAAGAAGCTGACAAAATAACTAGTGTTGATGGCAAAAGCTATGAAGTTGTTTATGCTAATGAAACGGAGAAAAAGGTTTTATATACTAAAGATAATACCCTTTATTTTTTGAACGTTAATAAAGCTGATGAACCAGAAAAGATTGATAAAGAAGTAAATGAGTTTGCTTTTTCAAAAAATGATAAATATGTTTATTATACTAATGATGATTATGACTTATATGTTTATGATTATAAAACAACGGCACGAATTACTAAAAGCATTGATATGGTTGTTGGAACAACAGCCACAAAAATCTTTTATATAAAAGCTAATAATTTATATGTTAGTAGTTTAAAAGCTAGTAAAGATGATTCGACTAAAATCGAATCTGATGTTTCAGGAGCAAGAATAAGTAATGATCAAAGTGTTGTTGTCTTTTATAACGAAGATGGCGAATTGTATTCTTATAAGATAAGTAATCAAAAGGTTGAAGAATTAGTTGATGAAGAATGTCAATTATTAGATTCAAATGATGATTATTCGGCGTTTATTTATTCTGCCGACGAAGAAGTGTTTTATTATAAAAATGGTAAATCAACCAAAATAGCTGATGATGTTGAAATAACTTATTTTGCTGATGTAAAGACTTTGCAGATATTATATGGTGAATATAGCGATGATTATTCAACTGCGGATTTATACTATAAAAAAGGCGATAAAGAAGCTGTTAAGGTTGCCAATAATATAGAATTAGGTGAGGCCTATATTCGTAATGGTGATGAATTATATTATTCAATTGGTAAAACTGATGATGATTACGAAACGACATATATTTTATATTACGCCAAGATAAGTGGTGCTAAAGTAAAAGAAGCAGAAAAAATTGCTTCAAAAGTTTTAAGCGGATTAAATCGTACTTTTACTAAAGGCTGTCTATTTATTAGCGGAACTAATGATGATGCAAAATTACAAATAGCTGTTAAAGGAAAAGTTGAAGAGGTTGCTGATGATGTTAGTATTTATAGTTCTTTTGTTGAAAATCGTGACCATGATTTAATTTACTTTATTTCTGATTATAAAGATGGTGAAGGGAAGTTATATAGTTATAACGGTCGAAAATTAAAAGAAATTAGTTCTGATGTTTATAGCTTTGCCTATATTAATGATAAGTTAATCTATATCTTAAAGGATTATGAAGTAGGATCTGGTTCTTTATATCGTTTTGATGGAAAGAACGAGATTAAAGTAGCTAAAGATGTAACTGATTATTCTGAACCGTTAATCGTTAGTCAATATTAAGAAAAGACTCAATGAGTCTTTTCTTTTGGAATAAAATAAGGTAAAATAAGATTACTATTGATGGGTTAGATATTGAGGAAAAAATATGGAATATAAAAGATATGAGCAAGAATCATACATGATTCACACTTTAAAGATTGATAAATTTAAAAACTGTGTTCTTGATATTGCTTTTCGTAATGAATTGGTTAAAGAAAAAATAACCGCTCGTAATTTAGTTGGTGATATCTTAGTACGATCTAGTCTTAATTATCCGAAAAATAAAGATATCGTGATTAAAGCAGAAACTTTATATAATACAGGAATAACAATGAGTAGTTCTTACTTAGGAAAAATGGCGATTAATAGTGCTGGCATCAATTTTTTAAATCCTAAATATTGTGATCCTGGAACGGTTGAACAGATTTTTGAATTTGTTTTCGAACTACTTTTAAAACCGAATATTAAGCAAGGCCAATTTCCTGATCGTGATTTTATATTTATTAAATCAAGACTGGAAGCTGAAATAAAAAGTATTAAAGCAAAGGCGGCTAGTTATGCCGTTCGTCGTAGTCTCATTTTAATGGATGAGGAGTCACCTTCAAGTTATAACGCGAGTGGATATTTAGAAGATTTATCTCAGATTACTCCTAAAAGCTTAGTAAAAACATATCAAGAAGTAATTGCTAGTAATAAATGTGATATTACTATAATTGGTGATTTAGACATGGATTATATGGTTGAATTAGTTAAGAAAAACTTTATTCGCCCTAAGGTGATAGCTTGCGAACCAAAATTATTTATTACAAATAAACCAAGAGCTAAAGCTCAAATAATAAAAGAAGTTGATAACTATAAGCAAGCTCGTTTAGTAATGATTTATAATATTTTAGAACCAACTAAAAGGGAAAGAGATTTGATATATTCAATTTATAATATTATTCTTGGCTCAGGTTCATTAGAAACAAAATTAGCTAGGCATTTACGGGAAGAAAAATCCCTTTGTTATAGTGTTTCAAGTTTCTTTCGTAAAAGAGAAGATTTATTAATTATTAGTACAGGCATTGATAAAAAAAACTATGAAGAAGCTGTTGCCATTATTAAAAAAACGATGCAAGAGATGATTGAAGATATAAGTGATCAAGAATTTATTAATAGTAAGACTAAAGTTTTATCACATATTAAAATGGCTCAAGATAGTCAAGTAGATATTGCTAGTAATTATTTATTTAACTACTTAGACCAAGTACCATTATATGAAGATGAAATTATTGCTTTAGAAAAAATAACTAAGAATGAAGTCCAAGACTTAGCCAAAAAGATGAAAATAAATACAATTTATTTATTAAGTGATGGTGAAAAATAATGAAAGAAATAATTATTAAAGGCGTAAATGAAAAGATCTTATTTGCCCGATGTAAAAATGGTTTACAAGTATATATGATGCCAAATAACCAGGTGAATAATTTTTTTATTACATTCACAGCCCGTTATGGTGCCCTTCATACTGAATTTAAATTTAAAGGCGAAAAAACATTCCGCCAAGTTCCTAATGGGATTGCTCATTTCTTAGAACATGTTAATTTTAATGAAGGGGAAAATAGTTCGGCCACAAAATATTTTGAGCAATTAGGTTCATCAATAAATGCTTATACTTCATTTAGTGATACTACTTATGAAGTATTATCCTCAACTTTTTTTCAAGAAAACTTAGAGCATTTATTAGATTATGTAACAATTCCATATTTTACTAAGAAAAATGTTGCTAAAGAGCAAAATATTGTTGTTGAAGAAATAAAAATGAATAAGAATAAACCTGGTTCTTTATTATATTTCGGCTCTAATCAAGGGATCTTTCATTACGATAAACACCGTAATCGTATCACCGGAGAAATCAGTGATATAAGAAAGATTACGGCCGCTAAACTAAAATTAATTCATGATAACTTCTATCATCCTAAAAACATGTTTGTTATTATAACGGGTAATTTTAAGCCGCTAGAAGCAATGGCAATTATCAGAAATAATCAAAATAAAAAGACGTTCCCTCCTTATCGATATCCAATAATTAAAAGAGTTACTGAGCCCTCAACAGTCGCGCGAAAATATCGTGAAATCAGAACAAATGTTGAAATGCCGACGGTTAAAATATCATTTAAGATTAAGCGCAAGAAGTTTGATGAATATCCTGATGGTTATTTAGGAGTAATGATTAGTTATATTTTACGAAGTAATTTTGGGCCTAGTTCTGAACTTAAAGAAAAACTTAGTGAAGAAGGCAAAATAACTAGTATGTCATATTCAAGTGCTAGTTATAATTCAAGTCCTTTTATTATAATTAGTATTGCTGTTGATACTTATTTTCCAAATGAGATCGTTAAGATTATTAAAGAAAAAATGAATAATCTGACTTTTGATGAAGAAATGTTGCTTCGCCGTCGACGTGCTAATATCGCTAGTTTAGTTCGTTCATATGATAATATTGAAAACATAAATTATGATATCCAAGGCGATTTAATTACTTATGGTCACGTTGTTGATGATTATTTTGATATTTATACAAATATTAAAATGACCGAAATTGAAAGCGTAATTAAATTAATTAATACTGATCAGGAAAGTGTTACAGTTTTATTACCTCATAAAAAAACAATTTCGTAATTGAAATTGTTTTTCTTATTATTTTAACGATTGTAAAATTCGACAATTAGGGATTCATCAATTTCTTGATTTAATTCACTACGATCTGGTAATCTTAACAAAGTACCGATCATTTTTTTATCATCAAATTCAACATAAGCAGGACGAGCTAAGGTCGCTGTAACTGCTTCTTTAATTGCTGGATGATCAATTGATTGTTCTTTAATCGAAATCACATCACCAGGTTTAACTTGAAAAGAAGGAATGTCAACCTTACTACCATTAACAGTTATATGACCATGATTAACAACTTGACGAGAGGCTCTTCTTGTTTTAGCCATTCCTAATCGAAAGACAATACTATCAAGACGAGTTTCTAGTAATTTTAATAAATTATCACCAGTAACGCCTTTCATCTTAGCTGCTTTTTCAAAAGTCTTATGAAATTGTTTTTCACCTAAGCCATATAAGAATCTAACTTTTTGTTTTTCTAATAACTGAACACCATACTCACTAACTTTACGTCGGCGATCAGCGCCATGAATACCAGGAGCATAAGGACGACGAGCTAGTTCTTTACCGTTTTCTAGAATAGAAAAACCTAAACGTCTTGCTTTTTTATAAACTGGACCTATATATCTAGACATAAGAATCTCCTTTCTATATATTTGCTATATAGTGGATGTTAATTAATCAACATAGGGAGTTTATTAAATTATTTTCTTCCGGGCAGCCCGGAATACTACTAAACCAAATTGGTAATAAACACATTATTTAATCAATTAACGCTGCCAAATACATCGCAAAGATAATTATACACTATTTTTCTATTTAGTCAAATTATTATTGCTTTGCCAATGATTGTTATTAATAGATATTATGATATAATTAAATAATAGGAGGTGTATCGCTAGTGAAGTGTCGAAATTGTCATCAATTATTAATTATCGGGTCTGATTGTTGTGGCTATTGCGGTTCACCTGTAGAAGTTAAAAAGAAACTTAAAACCTCAGCAAAAATATTAGTTGCTATTAGTTTTATAAGCCTTGGTGGTTCATTTCTTCTTTTTAGCTTTTTTTTATATAAATATCAAACGACGCTTTAAAGTCACAAATTGGGTTAATTACTTCGCCCCCAATCGATGAAAAAGAGGTTCTTGATCAAAAACCAACTGAAGTAAATAAACCAGAAGAAGTAATTCGAATTGAAACGAAAAATGCTGGTGAAACATATGTTGATTTTGATAATGTGTATGATCGCCTTGAGCTAACTTCTAAAACAGCTGCCCAACAAAAAATAATCGCTGATTCACTCTTAGAGAAAAATAACTGTCCTAATAATGGGATTAGCGTAATTGAGCAGTCAATCATTAATAATTATGGTATTATGGCGGTTAATCTATGCGAGATGGATTTAGCCTTTGCTAGAGAACTAGAGCAGGTTGTAGCAACTGTTTATAATGACTTTCCTAATGCTAGAGGTTATCTGACTAATTTAACTTTAACTAATACAACACTTGATTACAATTATCTTGCTATTTTTTATGGGGCTAGGTTTTTTGCTTCAGCTAATAGTAGAACTTCTTTTCCTTGGGTCTATAAAACCCTAATTGGCTTAAATAGTTATTATTATTTAAACGAACCATTTATGCAAAGCGAAATTGAGTTAGCTGCCTTAAGTGGTTATTTTCCCCTTAATGCAACAAAAACAACGCCTCTTGCTCATGAATTTGGTCATTATCTTTCTTTTTTAGTAGCTTATCAAAATTATCAAATTAATTCGCTTATATATGTTAAAGAGACTGAGCAGCAAGCTTTAACGAGTTTATTTAATGATTGGGATAAGGGAATTACTTCGTTAAAGATTATTGAAAAGGCCTATCAAAACTATCTTAAGAAATACGATAAAATATCACTACTTGATTTTAGAGCAAGTATTTCTAGTTATGCCTTAGCCGTTGATGAAAACAAAAAAGATATATATGATGAAACTATTGCTGAAGCATTCCATGATTACTATATTAATAAAACTAATGCAGCTTTAGCTAGTCAAGAAATAGTTGCTGTTTTAAAAGAAAGACTATCTTAGATAGGAGGTTATCTGATGAAGAAAAAGTTATTATTTGGGTTAGTTTGTTTATTAATAATTGCTTTTTTTGTTACGGCTGAAGAAAGAAAACTTTTAATAAGAAATCTTAATTTTACTGTTTCTAAAGATAATGCTTATCAAACTAGTTTATTTGATCCTAAGTTTGCAATTACTAATCTTAGTCCTGGTATAAACCATGAATTAGTTACCGAGTTGACTGAATTAAGCGATCGAATTACATACTTATTACTTGGTGATCCTGGAATTAATAATAATGATTATATCCTTTATGCAAAAAGAAGAGAGGCTCTTTTTGCATTACGTTATGCCCCAAAAATTCCTTTAAATGAGAGTGGGGAAGTAGATCGCCTCTCACCAGAATATAATGATGATACTATTACCGGAGTTAACATTCCTGGAATGTTAAAAACAATTACTGAAAAAAATATTATTTATTATGATAAAGGTCAAGTTAAAATATTTGCAACAAAAGATTATATTGTTGCGCGGACTGTATTAAAAGATATCTTAATTGAAAAAAGTAACCCAGAAAAACCAAAAGAATTACTAACGGTTAAAACAAATTTAATTCTTACTTATTTTTATAAATTAAGTGATCAAGAATATAAATTATATTGGATAATGGCCGAGACAAAAGATAGTTTAACTACTTTTATGAAAACCGTTTCGGCTAACGAAACAATTGGTAAAGCGATTAACACAAAATATTATGCTGAAGCAAAAATATATGATTATACGCAACTAAATAGTTTAACAGATGGCGAAACAACAGCAATTTATAATCGCTATCAACAAGATATAGTATCATTAGATACTTATTATGATAAAAGTATTATTGGCTCAGCAACTGGATTCTTTATCGCGCCAGGCTATATTGTCACTAGCTGGCGTTATCTTGAATCGGCTTTAACTAACGGGCAGAATATTATTATTTCTAATCATGACAATAAGATATTTAACATGATTGGAGTTGTTACTTATTCTGCTGAATTAGATGTTGTTGTTATTAAATTGGCTGAAAAAATAGGCCAAGTTGTTGAAATTGGTGATAGTAGTATTTTGAAGGTTAATAATCCAATTATTACAATCAATTCAAAAACCAATCAAGGTCTTTCAATGACTTCGGGGATTATTATTGAAGCAGGAGAGCAGATTAGTAGTTTGCTTCCTTTAGCTAATTCTGATCAAGGTAGTCCTTTATATAACCGTCAAGGTCAATTAATTGGCATGGCAGTATCAGAAGCATTAGATTCTAGCATCTCAGTTGGTTTAAATAGCAAATATTTAAAATCTATTCAAGATATGCTTATAAATAGTGAAACAGAAATCCCAAGTGTATCTTATCAAGAACTAAAAGATAATTATTATCAAAAAATCAACCAAGAGAAAATAATCAATAATATCCCATCTAAAATATGGCGAGAATATAACCAGCTTGGTAATTTAAGCGATAGTATTATTCTGCCTTTAACAAAAGCGAATTACCAAGCCGGGATTGTTAGTTTAAGGTATCAAAATGAGATTGCTCATTATGTTAGTTCAATGATGATGGCTGAGACTTTTAAAGCCGAACTAATTAAAACTGGATTTGTTGTTAAATTAAATAGTGCAAAAAAATGTGTTTATGAAAGTAAAGAATATCGAATTGTGATATTAGATGAATTAAATTCGTTAATTATATTGATGGTGAGGATTTAGATGAAAAAAAAAATAATTATAAGTTTAATTTTAGTTTTCTTATTAGCCGCCGGCCTGTTTATTCTTTTAATATACCTTGAAAATCACCAATTAATTAAAACTAGTCGTAATAAATTGTATTCTATTAGTTATTATAAAACTTGGCAGATTGAGGAACAAAGTCCGGAGTATATTCGATTTAGCCATGAAACGGACAGTTTCATTGAAATTAAAATAACTAAATTAACTGCTGCGCAAAAGAACCAAGGTTTAAAGGAAACTTTAGGTGATGTTAAATATAACTTTGAACAAGCTATGCCAAATTATCAGTTAATAAATAACGTGCAGCAGTCAATTACGAAGCATCAATATCCAGGCTATCAATTACTTTATCAAACGTCAAATGATGAAGTGTTAATTGCTGTAACTAAAAATAGTGATTATCTAATAGTTTTTAGTTATAATGCTCCAACTAGTTATTTTGATATTTTATTAGATAATTTTCGTTATATTGAGGAAAATTTTGAATTATTACCAACAAACTATGCTTTAACTGAAATTAAAATTCCAATAACAGGAATCAATTATCTTAAAAGCGATAGAGATGATAACGAAAAAGAAGAATACGTAATTAATAGTAATCATTATGAAGTAAGCTATCAAGTTCCAAAACTATGTCAATTGAATACCTTTGATACAACAAGTGGATACTTAACTTGTGAGGAAGTAACAATTCAAGTTCGAAATGTTTATCAGAATTTGATAAGTTTAATAACTGATCCTGCTATATATGGTGGTATTGCCCAAGAAATAAAATATTATCAAGAGCATGCGGATTTTGAAAACGTTGTTGTTGAAAACGAGAAAACAAGCAACGGTTATAATTATAAAATTAGTTATGATAATAAAAAGCAAAACCGTTATTATGAGAAATTATATATTTTAACTAGCCTTGATTATCTACGAACTAATATTATTAAAATAGAAGTAAAAGATCAAAAGCTCGAGAAGAATTTTGTTGAACAAGTAAGAGTAATTAAGTTTACAAAATATGGGGCCAATATTAATAAAGAGTTAAAAGATGGTTATTTATTTGATAGCCTAAAAATATTTATTGATAGTAACGCAAAAGAACGCCAATATTATGAAGCTATTTATCAAATTCCTGGCCATTATGAGGAAATTGATTATAATAACAACCAGAATAATGATCGTTATTTTCAGGTTGGTTATAATGAAGCAACAAATAAATATGATTATCAAATTAATTTACAGATTACAAAATATGGTGATTCGGCTACGGAAGTTGCTAATCTTGAAAAGGATTATCAATTAAAACCAACTGATACTTTTATTAAAAAAGGAAATTTAGGTGATCAAAATAAATTTAACTATTATGAAGGAATAGTTATTGAAAATAATAAGACTTCTTATCTAGCATATTTATTTCTTGATCTTGAAAAGGGCGGGTTTATTAAAACTGTCATCTCTTCGTCAATAAAACCAATTCCTGTAACATTAGTTGCTGATTTTACTAATATTAGTGTTACAATAAAGGAGAATGGTGATAGAAAATGATTATAAATGATAATGACATAACAAGTAAAATAAATTTAATTGCCCAAAATATTCCCGATGATTTTTCAGCGTTAGAAAAGATAAGGTGGCTATATTTAAAATTAGGTCAGGTTTTTTGTTATGATTATAGTATTATGACTGAAGATCGCAGTGCTCTACATGCTCAATACGAGGATGGAAACTTTCAAAATGTTGGTCGTTATCAAACGTGTATTCAAATATCAGAAATCCTTGCTTTAATGATTAATAATGCTAATATTGATTGTGAGGCTAAATTAGTTGACCGCGGCTTACCAGGAGTTAATTATGCGCAAAATCACGTTGCAGTTGATTTAACAATGCCTGATCAAACAAAATACTTACTAGATTTAACCCTAGATTTATATTTAATCCAAAGTGGTTGTCAAACTAATGAGTTTGGTTACACAACTGATAGGTATAACACTTATGAAATAATTGCTCTTGAAGATATAAAAACAATTGATCAAAAAATCGGTTTACTATCTGGTGATATATATACCGATCAAAGAAACAAGCAAATTAAAGAGCAGATGGAAAACATTGAATATCCTTTTGAAAACGAAAAGGCAAAGCTTGAACTTAAACTAGATATGATGGCAAAAAATCTTGTTCCTACTTTTTTTGGTGCTCATGAGGGTAAAAGATATATTGATAAACTAATGTTTGAAATATTAATGCCAAAAGAAACGGCAAGATTAAAATCATATAATTTATTTTTCCAAGATATTAATTACCTTTTTCTTGTTACTTGTTATATATTTAAAAATGATGGTGAATATCTTTGTTACTTATATGATAATCGGGTTGGGTTAATAAGTACAACACCAGAAAAATTAGATAATATGATGGAAAACGGCTGGCGAACTAATAGTAACAGTTTTAAAGACGTTTTGTATGATATGATTAATCCACCAAAACTAACAAATTAATCGGGTTATCTATTTTCTTTATTTAGTAAAGTATAGTATAATAAACAAAGTGATTTAAATGAATAAAGGTTTAACCAAAAAATTTATTATTGATCTTTCCAAAAAGAAGCAGGAACCACAATGGATGCTAGATTTTCGCTTGCAAGCATTTGCTAAATTTAAAACCTTAGCGGACCCAACTTTTGGTCCAGAAATTAAAATAGATTTAACAAAAATAAACTTTTATCACGATCCAAATAAAAAGATGGTCAATAGTTGGGATAAAGTAAATTGCCAAACGCGGGATACTTTTGAAAAACTAGGGGTAATTAAAGCGGAAAAAGAATATTTAGGTGGTGTAACTAACCAACAAGATAGTGAAGTTTTCTACCATCATCAAACAACTGAAGGTATAATCTTCACTTCAACGGATGAAGCCTTACAGAAATATCCGGAATTATTTAAAAAGTATTTTAATCATTTAGTAAAATATGATGAAAATAAGTATACTGCTTTAAATGGTGCTTTATGGAGTGGCGGATCATTTATTTATATTCCAGCCAACATAAAACTAGACCGCCCTTTACAAAGCTATTTTAGGATCGAATCAGCTTCAATAGGTCAATTTGAACGGACAATAATTATTCTTGAAGAAGGAGCTGAGTTATCTTATATCGAAGGCTGTACTGCCCCAACTTATTCAGCTACTTCGCTTCATGCTGGGGTGGTTGAAATTTATGTGATGAAAAAAGCAAAATGTAAATATACGACGATTCAAAATTGGTCAAAAGACGTTTATAATTTAGTGACTAAAAGAGCCTTAGTAGAGGAATGTGGCTTAATGGAATGGATTGATGGTAATCTTGGTAGTTATATAACAATGAAATACCCATCTTGTATTCTAAAAGGGGATAACGCTGTTGGAAACTCTATTAGTATTGCCTTTGCAAAAGCAAATCAAAGCCTTGATGTTGGTGTTAAAATGATTCACCTAGGTAAAAACACCAAAAGTAATATTATTAGTAAATCAATTTCCCAAAATGGGGGAGTTTGTAACTATCGTGGAACAACTCATATAACTGCTTCAGCAATTAACAGTCAGGCCGCAATAAAATGTGATACGATAATTCTTGATCAAGAATCAAAAAGTGATACCTATCCAACAAATATTGTTGATAATGATTCATCTAGTCTAGAACATGAAGCAACAGTATCTAAAATAAATGCTGAAAAGTTATTCTATCTAACTGGTAAGGGCATAAGTGAAAACTTAGCAAAAGAGTTATTGATAATGGGCTTTATTAATGATTTTAAGAAAGAATTACCACTTGAATATGCTGTTGAATTAAATCGTTTGTTAAAAAATTAAAAATACTATATTATTTACTTAAAATAGTATTTTTAATTACTAAAAAACAAATATTACTAGGGAAAAAAGCTTTTTTGTTTAAATTATCATAATATATTTTAATTATCCTGATTTGTTTAACCTTTTTACATTTGATATATTGCCTCTGAAGGGAGGTAATAACATTGTTAAACCAAGTTGTATTGGTCGGCCGATTGACTGCTGACCCAGAGTTAGTCGAAACTGATAACGGGAAAAAGGTATCGGCTGTAACGCTTGCTGTCCAGCGAACATTTAAGAATTTGGAAGGTTTGTATGAAACAGACTTTATCAAATGCGTTTTATGGAACGGGATTGCAACTAATACTAGCGAGTATTGTAAAAAAGGCGATATTGTTGGTGTAAAAGGCCGTTTGCAAGCTCATTCATACGATGATGTAAATGGTTCTAAGAAGTATGTTACGGAAGTAATTGCCGAAAAAGTAACTTTTTTATCATCACCAAAAAAAGACGAAGAAAAAGCTTAGTGTAAAATTGACGTAATATTTACGCGTCAATAATTAAAATTGATTTACACTACAATAATTAAAGAAAGGATATAAATAATAATAGTTGTTTAATTAAAATTCACTTCAGCAAAAGCTGATGATTTACTAGGTACGCAAATTATCCAACTAATTATTATGGGCACCAATAATTAACTAACTAACAGCAAAACTAAAATCGGGTATTTTAGTTTTTTGCTATATAAATACTAAAAATAAAAATATTTGCTATCTAAAGTAATATTTGTTATACTTATACAAGTAGTGACGCCTTTATAACTATAAATAGAAAAGAGATACAAAATGAGTAAAATTAAAATTTTTAGCCTTGGAGGGCTAGATGAGAATGGAAAAAATTGTTATATTATCGAAGTAGATGATGATATATTCGTTTTTGATTGTGGTTTAAAATATGCAACCGAAAATTTATTTGGGATTGATTATATTATTCCTGATTTTGATTATTTAATTAAAAATAAGCAAAGAATTAAGGGCGTATTTTTAACACATGGCCATTTAGAAAATATTGGTTCAACTGAAGAATTATTAAGAGCTATTCCTGAAGTTAAAGTCCATGCTACTAAGTTTACTAAAGCTGTTTTAGAAAATTTAGGGATAGCAGGGAGTCTTATTACTGAAATAACTCCTTATCGGAAGATTACTTATGATAATGTAAGTATTTTTCCTATTAATGTTAATCATTCAACTCCCGATGCGGTAATGTATGTTGTTAACACCGCCGATGGAGCAATCTGTTATACAGGTGATTTTATCATTGATCCAACGATGATGGGTCCTTATGAAATGGACTTAGGAAAGATTGCTTACGTTGGCAAACAAGGAGTATTAGCTTTATTATGTGAATCATCTTTTTCAGAAAAAGTTGGTCATACTTCACCAAGTCATCGTTTAACAAACTTTTTTAAAGATGAAATAAATCGCCATGAAGAGCGGATGATATTCTTAACCTTACCAACTCATTTATATACAATTCAAGATATTTTTAACGGAGCTAAAAATGCTCATCGAAAAATTGTAATTATGGGTAAATTTTTACAAAACATGGTTAGTCTTGGTAAAAAAGAAGGATATTTAAAATTTGAAGATGATTTATTAGGAGATTTAACAAATGTTGATGATAAAAATGCTATCTTATTAGTTGCTGATAATAAAGAAAACCCATATGGTAGTATTAATAAAATAATTAATGGCTATGATAAATTTGTTAAATTAAAGGAAACCGATGCAATTGTTTTTGCTGAAGCTGAATATGCATCGAGTGAAAGACTTTTAGTTAAGGTAGCCAATGAATTATCAATGATAGGGTGTAAAATAATTAGTATTCCATATGATAAAAACATATTATTACATGCATCGAGCGAAGATTTAATGTTAATGATAAATTTATTAAAGCCAAAGTATTATATGCCAGTTGAGGGTGAATACCGTTACATGGTTAATAATGCTGATCTAGCTTCAAGATTAGCATTACCAGCGGAAAATATCTTATTAAAACAAAATGGTGATGTTGTATCAATTATTGATGGGGTTTTACAAGAGTGTACTGAACGAGTTAAAGTTGATGATATCTTAATAGATGGTAATAGTACGGCTGATGTTGGTGAGTTAGTTGTTAAAGACCGTGAAATGCTTAGTGAAAGCGGAATAGTTTTAATTAGTGCAACTATTAGCCGTAAAGATAAAGTAGTTCTAGTCGGACCAGAGGTAACAACTAGAGGCTTTATTTATGTTAAAGATTCTGGCGAAATGATTGCTGAGATAAAAAAAATATGTGCAGTCATTATTGATCGCAACATTTCACCTAATTATATAGAGTATAATAAAATAAAAAATGAAATTAGAGAAGATCTAGGTCGTTATTTATATTCTGAAACAGAATGTAAGCCAATGATTATTGCGGTTATCCAAGAAGTATAAAAAGACTCATTTGAGTCTTTTTTAAATTTTATAAAGTTTATTTTTGCTTTTACTGATTCCTTGAAGCCAGATTGCCAAACCAGTTGCCAAGCTAATTATGATTAAAGGAACATGACCTCCAGTTTCTGGATTTTCAGGAATAACTTCAATATTAATTGGAATCTCTTCTTCATCTTCATCTCCAACTGGAATTTCTTCTTCATCTGGAATATAAGGTGTTCCCATTCCAAAAGCATTGCCTAAATCTATTTTGAAAACAGCGGCATAATTACGGGTTTCTTCTCCTTGCATTGAAGCCTCAACATATTCCACACCATTTGTGGCAATTGTTAGATCTTCTAAATCCATATTATAAAAAAAATCTTCAGGGTCTATGCCAACAAGATTAGCAGCAGAATAAATAATTTGGGTTACCCAG
>CAYSZU010000002.1:0-10251 GCA_964435635.1 uncultured Muribaculaceae bacterium | reverse complement strand
CGGTATCGTTAAAAACTTGTTTAGCAGTAGCGTTAAGAGGAGCGGTATAACTAATAATGCGGTTGGCATAACTAAAATTAGTAATTAGAGTCTCATCGTCCTTAACCATTGTTACGGTAATGCTAGAACTTGTTGCAGCAAAGGCTACTGTTGCGCCATTATCTCTGGCTTCAGTAGTTAAACTACCAGTATCTAAATCATTAACTAAATCATTAAAACTAATTGTTATAGCTTTAACCGAACTAATAAAAATGGTTGAACTACAAAAAAATAAAAAACAAATAAGTACTTTTTTCATTTTGGTTCACCATCCTTATTATTAGTTTAAATCATTATCAATTATTATGCAAATTTTTATCAGGTAAAAGTTGTCAATAATTGTTAATTTTTTTCCTTATTCTAATGTTTTTATGCTAATATATTTATAGAATAGGTGAGTATTATGTTTGGCAAAATAATTGAGATTAACGAAAACAAATTGAGCCTGGTTAATACCAAAGGGGAAGCAGAAACTAATGTTTTAAACTATCATGTTGTTTTTGTTGAAAATGAAAGAAGGATAGTTGGCGAAATAATAGGGGTTTCAGCAACAGAAATAAAGGTTCTTTTGGTCGGCGAAATAAATAATGATAATTTCACTTCGGGAATTATTAGAAAGCCTTCAATTAGTTCAACCTGCCGAATTATTACCAAGAGCGAATTAGAGTTAATCATTGGCAATCAAAACTATAATAGTAAAGAAAATGTCTTAATTGGAAAGTCAAGTACTTATGAAAATTTTAATGTGTGTGTTAAAGTAAATGATTTTTTTTCTAATCATTTTTCGGTTATAGGTAATACTGGGAGTGGTAAATCTTGTGGGGTAGCTAGACTTCTCCAAAACATTTTTAATAATAACGATGGAGCTTTGCCAGTTAATGCTCATATTGTTTTGTTTGATGTTTATGGTGAATATAATAGTGCTTTAGCTGGTTTAAATAACTACCAAGCCGTTGGCTTTAAAAGTTTAACAACGAGTAAAAGTGAAATGGGTGATGATTTTATTAAAATTCCCCCTTACTTTTTAGAAGTTGATGATTTAGCTATCTTATTAAATGCTACTGATCAAGAACAAATACCAATCATTGAAAAAGCTTTAAAACTAGCTTATATTTTCACTAGTGATGATCCGTCTGTCTTACAATCAAAAAACGAAATAATTGCTAAAAGTTTACAAGATATCTTAGCAAGTGGTAAATCTTCTACTCAAATTCGTGATCAGATTGTGGCGGTTTTAACAAACTATCACACCGATACTCTTAATCTTGAAACAATTATTAGCCAACCGGGTTATAATCGAACTTTAAAACAATGTTTAAATATTGACGAGCAGGGTAAGATGAATGCTGTTGGCCTTGTTGTAAATTTTCTAACTGGTTTTACTAAAATCGATTTGGAAAAAATTCTAATTAGACAAGGTTTTATATATACACTTGATGATTTATATTATGCTTTCGAATTTGCTTTATTAAGTGAAGGAATATTATCTTCAGAACAAGTTTATAATCGGGCTAATATTTTAAAGGTAAGATTACATGCTATTATTAATAGTGCTAATAAAAAACATTTTGAATATCCGGAAGTAGTTTCAAGAACTGAATATATTCAAAAATTATTTAAAATTACCGAAACAAAAAAAGCGCAGATTATCAACCTGAATTTTAACTTTATCGATGAACGCTTTGCTAAAGTTTTATCAAAAATATTTGCTAAACTATTCTTTAATTATGCAACGAATTTACAGAATAGAGCTAGTTTTCCGATTCATTTAATAGTTGAAGAAGCGCATCGTTATGTTCAAAACGATAATGATAAAGAAGTTATTGGTTACAATATATTTGATCGAATAACTAAAGAAGGAAGAAAATATGGTGTTCTAATTGGCTTTATAACGCAAAGGCCAAGTGAACTATCAACGACCGCTTTAAGTCAGTGTTCTAATTTCATTGTTTCCCGCATGTTTCATCCGGCTGATCTAGCGATTATCGCTTCGATTTCAGCCAATATTTCAACTGAAACAATTGAGAAACTTAAAACACTACCACCAGGGATGGCAATTGTTTTTGGGACAGCTTTTAAAATACCTTTAATTGTTAAACTTGATTTACCTAATCCAATGCCAACTAGTACAAGTGTTAATGTAATAAATACTTGGTATGAAAATTAAGAAATAACAACTATTGTTATTTTTTTATGTTTATTGACCAGTTGTTGATATTAAACGGCTTTTATTATATAATTAGGTTATATAGTAGAGGATAGTAAGATGACAAAGAAGAAGTTAAAATATTTTTTAATTTTTAATTTAATTACTTTTTTAATAACATTTTCGTCTAGTCAAATATTAGCGAAAAGTAAGTTTAGTTTTGCTTTGTGTGAATATAGTCAGGAATATGAGAAGTGGCTTGAATTAA
This sequence comes from uncultured Muribaculaceae bacterium, assembly GCA_964435635.1. GTDB lineage: Bacteria > Bacillota_I > Bacilli_A > RF39 > UBA660 > DAOOOU01. The sequence goes on along the minus strand of CAYSZU010000002.1, from coordinate 7,798 downwards.
GCCCAGTTGATCAAGCAAATAATATTGAGCCAGTTATGTGTAAAGCGATGGTTGTTTCTCAAAAGAGGGAACCTTATTTAGACTACAGTAATATTTTTAAAACATTTTATACTTTTGCAGCAGCAGATTCATCTTATGATTTAAGAACCATTGGGGGCGTAACGGCGGTAAGAAATCAAGGGAACAATTCTAATTGTTGGGCATATGCCACCATGGCTTCATTAGAATCATATTTATTGATTAATCAATATGGTAATTTTGATTTTTCGGAACGTCATATGGATTATGCAACAATCAAAACATTTAATAATAGTGAAATTAATCAAGAGGGTTTTAATCGAGAATTAACTGCAGGTGGTAATATTTTAATGGCATCAGCATATTTAATGCGTAATAGTGGCCCAATAGATGAACAAGAAATGCCCCACAGTAATGATTATGGTTTAATTGATATCCTTGAAATTCAAAATAAAACAAACCTAGTTGATGTTAATGAAATCGCTTTTTTTACTAATTCTAATTATAGCGAGAGTAATTGTGGACCAGGGATATCTTTAAAAATTAAAGAACATCTAAGTACTTATGGGGCTTTATTTGCTAATCTCTATATGCTTGAGAGTATTCCTTATTATAATTCTTCTTCCGCAGCTTACTATTATAATGGTAGTCAAATGGCTAATCATTCAGTGGCAATTGTTGGCTGGGATGATAATTATTCGAAAGCTAATTTTATTGAGAATAATCAACCAAGTCGCAATGGGGCATGGCTTGTAAAGAATTCTTATGGAAATGTTTGGGGTGATGCTGGTTATTTTTATGTATCGTATGATGATCCCCATCTTTGTGATTATTTAGCGGGTATTACAAGTGCTGATGAAGAATTGGATGATAATAGTTATTATCATGACCCATTAGGTGCTAACGCCTGTTTAGAGACCAGCGAAGGTTCACAAAATTATTTGTATGGGGCTAATATATTTACGAAGAAAACAATTGAGGAACAATTAACGGAAGTAGTAATTATGAATCCTGTTAATACTTTATTAAACTATAAAGTATATGTTAATGCTAAAGCCCGGGAGCAAAATGAAGAAAGTGATGAGGCTTATTTAAATAGTCCTAATAAAGAATTAGTTGCGACTGGTAGTGTTAACTATTCAGGTTATTATACCGTTAAACTAGAAGAGCCGGTTGATTTGTTGGAAGAGGAATTTGCCATAATAGTTAAGTTTATTTATCCAACAACTAATCAAGCCTTCTTAGCGATATCAATCGATAATCCTAGTTCAAATGAATGGTATGAATATTTAACTAGTCCTGGTAATAGTTTTCTATCCGGCGATATGAATAACTGGCAAGATGCCTATTATAATCAAGCCGATGAGAATGCTCACCATACCGTTAGTATAAAAGCTAGTACTAATTCAACTAGTTATAAGTTTGATTTAAAAACTACGACCTATAATCAAAAGAATTATTTTATTTCTAATATAAGTGGTGGGACAACAATCAATAACTTTTTATTATCATTAAATGAAACCGAATATGATACTATTGAAATCTATGATAGCCAAAATAATATCCTTAGTACTGGTAATATGGCAACTGGCATGATAATGCAAGTTGTAAGTGGCGGAATAACCCGAAATTATACCATTGTTGTCAAAGGTGATGTTAATGGCGATGGCAATATTGGGAGTAATGACGCCTTACTAGTTAGACGCCATGTAATTGGTCTCGTTTCTTTAGGAACGGCTTATCAAATGGCTGGAGATGTAGATGCTAATAATGCATTGTCGAGTTTAGATGCTCTCAAAATAAGAAGATATGTTGTCGGCTTAGGAAGCCTATAGGAGGAAATATGAAGAAGATAAGAAAGATACTTAGTCTATGTTTAATTGCAGGCGCTGGCATTTTATTGCCCATTGGGGTAGTTAATGCTTTAACCTCACAACTAACTTTATCAAAAACAAAAGTTGCTCCTGGAGCAACCTTTAGCGTAACAATTATCGCTTCAGAAATACCTGCAACCGGTTTAGGTTCAGCAGATTATGTTGTAAGCTATAATGCCAGCAAAGTAGAATATATTAGTTCGTCAGTTAGTTCAGGAAGAACAACCGCGGATATTATGGCAAATAATACCGGTTCAGCAATTAATATTTCTTATCTTGATTTAACGCCAACTGCAAGTAATGGAGCGGTTGTTGTATTACAATTTAAAACTCTAGCCACTGCCTTAGATGGCCCAGCTGTTTTTGGTTTAAGTGGTAGTTCTTATGCTGATGGTAATGCTGTTTCAGTTACCGGGACAACAGGCGGCGCAACCTTAACTATTTATCAGCCCAGTTCAGCTTGTAATTTAACTAGTTTATCAGTAAATGGAATGACTTTATCACCTGCTTTTGCTGCTAGCAAAAGTAGTTACTCACTTCCTGAAACAACAGCGGAAAGTATCATAATAAATGCTACGGCGGAAAGTGGGGCAACAATTACTGGGATTGGGACAAAAACTCTTGCCTATGGGCCCAATCAATTCACAATTACCGTTACTGCTGAAGATGGTATAACTAAGAAAACCTATACCATAAATGTTCTTAAAACAGATACCCGTAGTAAAAACAACTTCTTAGCTTCCCTTATTTTTAGTGAAGGAACAATTGATTTTAAAAAAGATATTTATGCATATACAGTTAATTTAGCAGAAACCGTTGAAAAAGTTAATATTATGGCAACAACTGAAGATGTTAAAGCTCGAATCAAAGGAACAGGCATAAAGAATTTAGTTTTAGGCAGTAATGAATATAAAGTAATTGTGACTGCCGAAAATGGCGAATTAAAAACATATACAGTTGTGATTAATCGTGGGGCACCAGGAACAGAGCCAAACCTAATTGTTACTAACAATAAAGTGTTACTAAATAGTTTAACAATTAATGGAATTGTAATTAATCTTATAACAGATCAATTTGTTTATTTATTTGGGGTTTCAAATGATATTTCATCGCTAACTATTGATTGTTTAGCTGTTAGTCCAACTGCTACTATTGAGATTACTGGCAAAGAAGAGCTTGTTGCGGGAATTAATAAAGTTCTAATAACTTTAACAGATGGTGACTTAAAAACAACCTATACCGTTTTAGTTAATAAAGATGTTGAAGGTAATTTAGCTAATACCCTTGGTGATTTAAATAAAGAAACCTTAACTAAACCAACAATTTATAAGTTTAGTAAAACTGATGATAAAACAATTTATGTTAGTGTTTTAGAATTAATTAAGGAACTAAAAACAACGTTAATTTTAAATGTTGTAGATGAATATAATGGTCTTTTATATCAAGTTTTATTAAATAGTCAAGTTGTTGCAACAAATGATATAAACATTAATTTTCAAAAGTTTGACTTGAAATACTTAGCCTATAAAACAATGCTACCGGAAAAAGCCAAAGTTAAACTGTTTTTAGGAGAAGAGTATCTTAATGCAAAAACGATTAATATTTATAATTATCAAGCAAAAGAAGATACCTATCAACTAGTTAGTTTAAAGGCAAAAGTTAGTAACGGGTATGTTGATTTTGTTTCAAATGGCGAGTTAGTTTATGTTTTTACGCCAACTGAATTAGAGACAAACAAGGTTAATAAAAAAGAATTATCCAACCTTTGGAAATATCTTGCTTGTTTTGTAAGTGGAGTAGGATTAGGTATCGGGGGAACCTTAGGAAGTCAATTTGGTTTAAAAAAGTTTAAAAGAAAAAAGCGCTTAAAGGTCGATGTTTTATAACAAAGGTGTCAACAAAATATAGTTGACACCTTTGTTTATTTTTGCTATATTTAATGGGAACGCAAAGGAGGAAAGAAAATGGCTGTAAAATTAAGATTAAAAAGAATGGGTGCTAAGAAGAGAAGTTTCTACCGTGTTGTAGCTGCTGACTCAAGAAGCCCAAGAGACGGAAGATTTATTGAAACAGTTGGGACATATAACCCAATTACTAATCCGGCTGAAGTTAAAATTGATGAAGAAAAAGCTTTATATTGGTTAGGGCATGGCGCTATTCCAACTGATACCGTAAGATCTTTATTAAGTAGGGTAGGAATCATTAAGAAATTTAATGAAAGTAAAGCTCCTAAAGTAAAGAAACCGAAAGTTAAAAAAGAAGTAAAAGCAAAAGTTGAAGTTGCAGCAAAAGCACCAGCAAAAGCAACTAAAAGCGAAGTTAAACCAGCTAAAAAGCCAGCGGCTAAAACAACAACTAAGTCAACTAAAAAAGTAGGTAAATAATATGGATTTATTAAGTTTTGCCGAATTTTTAGTTAAAAATATTGTTAAAGAACCGGATATGGTTAAAGTTCAACAATTCAGTGGTGAGGAAGATTCGATAATATTAGAGATTATTGTTCACGAAGGAGATATGGGTGCTGTTATCGGCCGTAGTGGTAAGATGGCAAACTCAATTAGAACTTTAGTTCAAGCAAGTGCTTATATTCAAGGTTTAAAAAAAGTTAAGATTAATATTGACTCGTTTTAGAAGCTAAGGCTTCTTTTTTTTGTTATTAGCAATTAAGAGAATTGTTTTATTTGACATTAAGCGACTAAAGATAGTATACTTTTTTAAGAGAAGGATTTGATAATATGAATCTAATTAAACTTTTTAAAAACAATCAATATGATCTAATTAAGGGAGGCAAATAATTATGAAGAAAAGAGTTATAAGTGCTATTATTGCTTTAGGAATTGTTATTCCTTTATATCTCCTAGGAGGAATTCCATTTTCAATCTTAATTGGGATTATAAGCCTTCTTGGTTATAAAGAAATAATTGCTTTAAAAGAAAGTCATCATAAATTACCACTAAGTGTTGTTGTCCTTGGGGTTTTTAGTTTAATGTTGTTAATTTTTACTACTTATGATGGTTATGTTTTAGCCTTTGGGGTTTCTTATCAAGCAGTTGCTTTTCTTTTAATTGCGATGTTGATTCCAACCTTATTTTATAAAGATGATAATATATATACAACAAGAGATGCTTTCTATATGATTGGAATAATCCTTTTCCTTGGCATAACATTTAATGCTTTATTATTAGTTCGCCATTTAAACATTCTTTTCTTAGGTTACTTATTTATAATTTCAGCATTAAATGATACTTTTGCAATGATAATTGGTAAGTTAATTGGCCAATATAAACTATGTCCTAAAATATCACCAAATAAAACGATTGAAGGAAGTTTAGCCGGGTTAATCTTAGGAACCTTCGTTGCTGTATTATTTTATTATCATTTAATTAATCCGCTGGCCCTTGGTAAACTAATCATGATTACAACTTTCTTATCACTAATTGGTCAAATAGGGGATATTTTATTTAGTAAAATTAAACGCGAAAATGGGATTAAAGATTTTTCGAATATCATGCCTGGTCATGGTGGGATTCTTGATCGTTTAGATAGTATTAGTTTCATTCTAATCGCTTTTATTTTAATTCTTAGATACATTTAGGAGGTAGTTAAAAATGATTTTAAATATTATATTACTAGTTCTAATTTTAGGACTATTAATTTTCGTTCATGAACTAGGCCACTTTTTAGTTGCTAAAAAATGCCAAGTTCATATCTATGAATTTGCTTTAGGAATGGGACCTGTTATTTGGTCAAGAAAAGGCAAAGATGGAATAAAATATGCCCTAAGGGCTTTTCCAATTGGTGGTTTTGTTCAAATGGCAGGGGAAGTTAATGAGGATGATAAAAAAGTTAAAAAAGCTAACTTCATGTGTAATCGTCCTTGGTATCAACGTTTATTTGTATTAATTTCTGGCGTATCAATGAATTTTATTCTAGCCCTAGTAATCTTATTTATCTCAGCTTTAATTTGGGGATCAGTTAGTTTAAAACCAATCGTTAATAAAGCAACAGTAGATTACCCGGCAGCAGAAGCCGGAATAGTTGCGGGTGATACAATTCTAAAAATTAATGATCGAAAAGTTAAAAATTGGGAAAAAGCTCAATTATTATTAATTATGAAAAGTGATCAAAATAAATATTTATTCACAGTCAAAAAACAGGATGGCAAAATTGCTGAATATTCAATTACCCCTAAAAAAATAGTTGATAAATCAGGTAATGAAAGAAATATATTTGGGATTGAGATTATTGGCCAAAAAGAAACCGGCGTTATTGCATCCTTAAAATATGCCGGATCAAAGTTTATCACCATTATGGATTCAATGGTAATAGTGGTTGGTGGCTTATTCACCGGTAGTATTTCAATGAACGCTTTAGCTGGACCAGTAGGAATGTATTCAGTTGTTGGTGAATCAGCGAAGATGGGTTTACAAAGTATCTTATACTTAGTTGCTTTTCTAAGTCTTAATTTAGGCTTTATTAACATTCTACCTTTTCCGGCTTTTGATGGCGGTCGAGTAGTTTTCTTAGCAATTGAAAAGATTAAAGGAAGCCCAGTTAACCCAAGAGTTGAAAACGTTTTTCACACCGTTGGATTTGTTCTTCTTATGATCCTAATGCTTTATATTACTTTTCAAGATGTAATTAAATTATTTTAAGGGCAAATCTGCTCTTTTTGTTTGACTGATATTCTAAAGAATAGTATAATTAATTTATAAAAATAAAGAAGGTGCAAAATGCAAGATAATAAATTGATTTTGAAACATTGTCCTAATTTTTATAAAATAATTAACTTCGAATATTTCGAAGATGATTATATTTCTGAGAAGTTAATCACAGTTTATGAAAACTATATTTTTAATATTGCCTTAGACGATCCAGAAGAACTAAAAAAAGCAACAAGGGTTGATACTATTTTATCAAAATATATTGATGATTATCTATTTCGTAAAGAAATGAAAAACGAATTACTTAAACTAAAAGTGAAAAAATCAGATAATGTCTTCTTAGCAATTGTTAATTATATTATTAATATATTTGATAGGTATGAAGAAGGCTATACTAGAAACATATATATTTCAAGATGGATATAAAGAACTATTTAAGTTCTTTTTTTATTGTTCTAATAAAAATGTTAATAACTTTAATTCTAAATTTACGATCGAAGATAAAAAAGATTATTCCGATTAAAACTAAACCAATAAATATATATATAGAATAGTTTGCTTCTTCTTGGTAATCTTGCCAAATTCCCAGCTTCTTATTTCTAGCATCTTTTTGAGCATCTAATAGTTCGTTAGTATAACGATAATCACCATATAAATAAGCAACTTTAGCATAGCCGTTAGTCACTAGATCTTTTTGCAGAAGAGTACCATCAATAAATATCCAAGCTAAATAACGATTATATTTATCTTTTAAAGTACTATTATCATCAAACTCTAAAGTAATATTAAGCGCATTAGTAAGTTTTAAACAAGTATAATTACTTGCTTCCTGGCCATAATATTGTTCTTTTGTCCCTTTTGTTTCAGGAGTATCGATTGCTAAAAAACGCACCGTCATAATCTTTTTTCCATCACTGAATTTTGCTGTATCGCCGTCAACACAAGAATTCAATTCTACATTTAATTCTTTGCTCAAAATATTAATTGGTGTTATTAAAAAAAATATTAATAAAATATAAATAATCACTTTTCTCATATTATAATTATAATACAAATTAAGAAGAAAAGCTAAAAATTAATTGTCAAAATATCGATGATATGATATATTTAGAATGCTTAATTTAATGGCGATGTAGCTCAGCTGGCTAGAGCAACCGGTTCATACCCGGTAGGTCGTGGGTTCGACTCCCTCCGTCGCTACCAAATATGAGGAACTTGCTACCCCCTATGATTAGTAATAAT
>CAYSZU010000001.1:0-66158 GCA_964435635.1 uncultured Muribaculaceae bacterium | reverse complement strand
CAAACAAGATGGTGAAGTCCTTCTTCTCCAGTTGTTCCAATATACATTCCCGGTCTTTTTCTAACGGCTTCCAGTCCTTCTAAAACCTGAATATCACAATCTGAATAACTATGTTCGCTCATTAATTAACACTCCTCTATTTTTCCTTTAATAACCAAAAACTTTTTACTGTTTTTAATAATACTTTTATCTAAGTTAGTAATTTCTGTGGTAGTAATAAATATCTGTAAGTCTTTATCTAAATTTCTAATAATATTAGTGATTTTTGTTTGATCCAATTCACCAAATAAATCGTCTAAAATTAAAATAGGTTTAACGCCGCTTTGCGCTTTTATGCTTTCAATTTCAGCAAACTTATAGGCAATTACTGCACTTTTTTGTTGCCCTTCAGAACCAAATAATCTCAAATTACGACCATCTAGTTTAAAAACAATATCATCATGGTGAACACCAAACGATGTTTTTTTTAATAGAATGTCTTTATTAAGTAATGTTTTCATTTTTTTTAGTATTTCTTCAGCTGATAAATTATCATAATCAGATGAATATTCTATCAACAAACTTTCTTTTCCTGAAAATTTATGATAGTAATACCCTATTTTATTATTAATAAAGGCAATTTGTCTTTTTCTTTCTTGAAATATTTTTAAACCAATAGCAACTACCTTTTCGTTTAAAATATTTAAATATTCTAAAGAATCATTTGAATTTAAATTAATCATTTTTAAATATGAATTTCTTTGTTTAATTAATTTATTATAATTATTTAAATTTTTTAAATAGTTGATATTAATTTGAGAAATCTCAATATTTAGAATTTTTCGTCTTGTTCCGGGGGAATCTTTAATAATTTTTAAATCATCGGAGCGGAATAAGACCACCTTTATTTTAGAAATATAATCACTTAATTTTATAATTGCATTATTATTTATTTTAGCGGTTTTACCACCGTTTTTTAAAATTATTTTAAAATTACTTGTATTTTTATCAAAAATCTCTCCCTCAATTTTACAAATTTCTTTTTCATAGGTAATAACATTTCGATCTTCTATATTAATAAAAGACCTAGATAAAGCAAGAAAATATATTGCTTCAACAATATTTGTCTTACCCGCCCCATTTTCGCCAAATATAATATTTAAACCACTAGAAAAAGAAAGTTCAAGTAAATTATAATTTCTAAAGTTTAATAGCTTTAAATTGTTTATTTGCATTTTTTTGCCTCTTTTGTAGTGATTTTAAAACTTTATAGGTGGCCTTGTACTCCTATACCTAAAATAATTATATCATATTTAATTACTTATTAATACAATTATTTGTCTTTTCTTTTTCTTAATACCGCATCTAATCTTGAAGCTCTTAGAATTTGATTATCAACAATCCCAAACGATAAGTCTAAAACAATTTTTTTACCATTATTAAATTCAATTACAACTTTGTCATTAGATTTATAATAGTTTTTTAAATTATTTAAAGAAATCCAAATGCATTCATCTAATCGAGGAGATGTTGTTGGAAAAAAGATAATTTCTCTTGTTTCTTCAATAATAATTGGTGCCTTGTGGGTAACGCCAATTAAATTTTTAGTTCCTTTTCTTCGACCTTCAAAAGAACTACCAAAATATTCACAACTTGCCTCCATTATTTTTTGGACATTATTATCAATTTCAATTGTTCTGTCCTTTTCAAAAATTTTTGTTTTAGCACCACTTGCTTCTAAATATAATGTTTCTTGACATATCTCATAATTATTCAAAAAAATTCCTCCTTAATAAATTTTTAACCTTATATCAAAAAAGAATGTCGAAATATGTCGAATTTTGTCGATTACTATTTTTTTTCAAAAAAAAACTATAATAATATAGTTTTAATAAGTTTTAATTGGTAGTATTAATTGAATTAAAGATTCATCTTTAACTGATTTTAAGACAATTGGTTTAATTTCACTATTTAATAAAATAATTACTTCTTCTTCTTTAAAAGTTTTTAAAGCATCTAACATATATTTTGAACTAAATGAGATATCTATATTAGCGTCTTTAGATGTTTCAATTTTTAATTTTTCTTCTACTTTGCCTATTTCTGAAGCATAAGAATTAATAATCATTGAATTATTTTTAATTTTCATTTTTACAATATTCTTGTCTTTACTTTGAGTTAATAATGCTGCTCGATCAATGGCGGCAAAATAATTATTTAAATCGGTATTAATAATAATTTCAAATTCACTTGGAATTAAATTAGCTGTATTTGGATATGTTCCATTTAATAAATTTGTTTGAAATATAATATTTTTATATTTAAATATTACTTTATTATTAAAAATGTGCATTTCAATTGCTTCATCATTAGTAATAATTCGATCAAATTCAATAATATTTTTACCAGGAATAACAATATTTATTTCATCTTCAGCTGGTTGATCTAATATGATGTTTTTCTTTGCCAAACGATATGAATCCGTTGCTATTACTTCCATTATTTTACCAGAAACTTTAAAATTAATCCCTGTTAATAAAGGTCTTAATTCTTGATTTGATATTGCAAAAGACGTTTGATTAATAATTAATTTAAAAATATCGCTTTTTATAATTAAAGGATTTTTATTTTCTTCAATCTTTATTTGGGGATATTCTTTTGGATCTAGACAATTTAAATTATATTGGCTATTTTCTGAAACAATATTAATTTTTAAACTATCTGTTAATTCAAAATCTATTATTTTGCCTGGCATTTTTCTGATAATATCTAAAAGATATTTACTTTGAATAATAACTAATCCTTCAGTTGTTATATTTGTAATCTCTTTTTTATCAATAAATGTTTTTATAATTAATTCTGAATCCGTTGCTGTTAAATATAATCCTTTACTATTTAGTTCAAATCTAATTCCATTTAGAATAGGAATAATATTTTTATTAGATATTGCTTTAGAGACATAGTTTAAATTTTCTAGAATAACTTCCTTCTTAATTGAAAACTTCATTTACTTTCCTTCTTTCTTTATTATTTTATATATAATATTAATAATAAGTCTGATAGTGTTTATAACTTATATATTAATCAAAAAAATAGAGGTTTTGACTTGTTAATAATCTTATTTTTATTAACAACTTATCTACAATTTATTTTTAATTTCATTAATAATCTCTTTTAATTTATTATTTTCTTTAAGATCTGCTTCTATTTTATCACAAGCGTGAATAACTGTCGAATGATCTCTACCGCCAAACTCTAAACCAATGCGAGGAAACGATTCGTCGGTCAACATTCTTGATAAATACATAGCTATTTGGCGAGGATAAGAAATATTATTACTTCTCTTCTTACTTTTTAGTATTTCCACAGTTAATTTATAATATTCTGCCACAACTTTTTGAATATTAATAATATCGTTAGTTATAAACATTGTTTTATTAACATAGTCCTTTAATGCTTCATTAACAAATTCTAAATTAATAACTTCAGGAACAATCATTGCAGTATAGGCAACAAGCCTGTTTATTGCTCCTTCTATTCCTCTTACATCATTTTCACAATTATTAGCAATATATTCAATTGCATCATTCTCTATTCGATTAGCTATACTGGTGTGATCTATTTTATTTTTAATAATTCGACACCTTAGTTCAAAATCAGGAGGATAAATATCAACTGCTAATCCCCAGGCAAAACGTGAGCGCAATCTTTCTTCTAATAATTTTAAATCATCCGGAGAACGATCACTACTTATAATGATTTGTTTATTATTTCTTTGTAATTCATTAAAAGTATGAAAAAATTCTTGTTGGGTTTTTTCGGCTCCTACTAAATATTGAATATCATCGATAATTAAAACATCAACACAACGATATTTATTTTTAAAGTTACTAGAATATTCAAAAGCATTATCACCGTTATTAGCATTAGTAATACCAATAAAATCATTTCTAAAATCATCACTAGTAGTATATAAAACCTTTAAATCGGTATTATTATTAATATAATTACCAATTGCATGCATTAAATGGGTTTTACCTAAGCCGCTTTTTCCATATATAAAAAGCGGATTATATATTTTACCTGGTTTTTCCGCTACCGCTAAGGCGGCAGTTTTAGCAAAGCGATTAGTATCACCAACAATAAAATTATCAAAAGAATATTGTGTTATTAAATTACTATCAAAGTCTAATTCATCATTTCTAATAATTTGTTCATTAGGAGCTTGGTTTTTCTCTAATCCCGGTTCATTTTCTAATATGAAATCAATATTATAATTAATTCCGGTTAGTGAAAAAAAAGTATTTTCTATTAAAGAATAGTAGTTTTCGCCAAGCATCTTCTTATGAATAATCATCGGAACTTGAATCGTAATTGAGTTGTTAGTAACATTTATTAGTTTTAAATTTGAAAACCACGCGCTAAAAGAAACCGGATTAGTTGTTTCGCTAATGATTTTAAGAAAATTTTCCCATAAATTTTCAGTGTTCAAATTCCTCACCCCACGATCGTACCACTAAGTGCTTTTATTTTATCTCAACTGTGCAAAAAATTAAAGAGCAAAACTTCTAATTAAAGTTGTGAACAACCTATTAACAAAGTTGTCCACACGCTTGTTCGTTATAATAACTTAAAATAAACAATTTATCAACACTATTAACATATTTTAATTCACAGTTAATAAAATATTATCAACATATCAACAATCTGATGTTTATAACGATTAAATATTGACTTTAATAGGAAGATAATATTATAATAAGAGCGCTTAATTAGGTCTGGAGGTGCAAGAATGAAAAGAACATTTCAACCAAATAATCGAAAAAAGGCAAAAAAACATGGATTTTTTGCTAGAAAATTAACAAATATTTTAAAATCAAGAAGAAAAAAAGGACGCGCAAAATTAAGTAAATAAACCACGGATCGTGGTTTTTATTCTATAAAGGAGGTTATCCTTTGAAAAAAAAAGAAATTGTCAAAGATAAAAGAAGATTTAATGAAATTATTAGAAACAATGATGTTATAACTAATAAATATTTCGCTATGTATAAAATTATTAAGGAAGATACAACAACCGATAAACCAAACTTTGGAATTGCTATTAGTACTAAGTTCGGAAATGCTGTTGAAAGAAATAAATATAAAAGAATTACCCGCTTAATTCTAGACGAAACAAAAAACTTATTTCAAAATAACCAAGATTATATTATAATGATAAGGAAAGAAGCAAAAAACAATTCATTTGAATTTCTAAAAGATCAAGTAATTGCGTTGCTTAATAAGAGGGATAAATAATGAATAATAAGCTTAAAATTTTAATTCTATTAATAATGATTATCACATTATCCGGTTGTACAAAGTATGTCCAAAAAGACGGCAAAAACGTAGTTTATTCTGAAACAGGTCAGACTTTAACGGCTAATATTATTTGTAAGCCAGCCAATGGTAGTTTATATGATTTATATAAAGCCAACGAAGACCAGTTAACAATTAAATTAAATAAATTACCATATTGTCGAGACTACTCTTTAAGTAAGAATGAATTTAGTGATCTTTGGGATGTTTTTGTAAAACCGTTATCATTTATAATCTTAAAACTTGGTTATTTTGTTAAAAATATGGGTGTTGCTGTTATGTTAGTTGGTTTAGCAATTAGATTAGTAATGTTACCGATATCTAAGAAAACAGCTTTGCAATCAGAATTAATGAATAAAGCCCAACCAGAAATAAAAAAGATTGAAAAAAAATATAAAGGAAAAACTGATAATGAATCGATGATGGCTAAAAGTCAGGAAACAATGCTAGTTTATAAGAAATATAAAATTAACCCTGTTTCGGGATGTCTATTATCTCTAATTCAATTACCTTTATTCTTTGCTTTCTTAGAGGCAATTAATCGTTCACCAGCAATCTTTCAAGGTTCGTTTTTAGGAATGAAATTAGGTATGACACCTTGGGTTGGAATTAGTAATCAAAATTATATTTATATTGCTTTAATTCTATTAATTGCAGTTAGTACCTATTTTGCTTTTAGAAATTCTATGAGTAGCCAAACTGTTGGTGAAACAAATAAACAAATGCAATTTATGATAAAATTTATGATAGTTTTCATAAGTATTGCTTCATTAAGTTTACCAACGGCAATTGCCTTATATTGGATTGTAACTAATGTTTTTGCGGTCGTTCAAAATATAGTTATAAAAAAACTTAGCGAAAAGAGGAATCAAAAATGAAATATCAAGAATTTGAAGGAAAGACAAAAGAAGAAATAAAAGGAAAGATTGCTTTAGCTGAAAAAGAATACTTAGTAAAATATGTTGAACAAAAAGGCGGTCTGTTTAAATCTAATAACTTAAAAGGTTATGTTTATGAAATAAGTGATATCTGCCAAGAAATAAAAGTTTTTTTGCAGGAATTATTAATTAATATGAATATTGAAGAGCCGACTTTTGAAAGTCAAATTAGAGAAGGCCAAATTAATATTAAATTATATTCTAATAATAATGCTATTTTAATTGGTAAAAATGGTCAAACACTTAGTTCTATCCAAAATGTTGTTAGACAATATATATACGCTAAAATAGGACTTTATCCTTATATTTTACTAGATGTTGAAAATTACAAAGATAAACAAAAAGGACACCTTGAAAGACTTGCTAAGAACCTAGCAATTGAAGTTCAGAAGACTAAAAAAGAAATTCATATGGACAATATGAACTCTTATGAAAGAAGAATCGCTCATAATATTTTAAGTGAATTTAAGGGAATCACTTCAACAAGCGAAGGCGAAGAGCCAAACAGGCACATTGTTATTAAACCAAATGAAGAATAAAAGCCGAAAGGCTTTTTAATTTTATTAAAAAAAATTTATGCTATAATACGGGCGAAGGAGGCAATTTATGGAAACAACAATTGGGGCCATCTCAACTTCTTTGGGAGTAGGGGCCATCTCAATTATTCGTTTAAGTGGTCCGGCGGCAATAGAAATAGTTGCTAGAATTTTTGATGGAACAAATTTACAAAAAGCATCAAGTCATACAATTCATTATGGCCATATTGTAGATGAAAACAAGAAGATTATTGATGAAGTGTTAGTAATGATAATGAGAAGCCCTAAGTCATTTACTACGGAAGATATTGTTGAAATAAACTGCCACGGCGGTATTTCTTGTACAAACAAGATAATGGAAATTTTAATAAAAGGGGGCTGTCAAATTGCTGAACCCGGCGAGTTTACCAAAAGAGCATTTTTAAACGGTCGAATTGATTTAATAGAAGCTGAAGCGGTTAGTGATATGATTGCTTCTGAAACTGATCTTGCGCGCGATTTAGCAATTAATCAAATAACTGGGCAACTATCAAACAAAATAAAAGCATTACGAGATAAAATAGGTGAGCTTTTAGCAAATATCGAAGTAAACATAGATTATCCAGAATACAACGATATTGAACAGATGACAACAGTGGCTTTAAAACCAAAGCTGATTGCTATTAAAAAAGAACTGGAAATATTAACAGCGGAAACTCAGAACGGCAAGATAATAAAAAACGGTATAAATATCGCTTTGGTTGGTCGACCAAACGTTGGCAAAAGCAGTTTGTTAAATGCTTTAGTTAATGAGGAAAAGGCAATTGTTACTAAAATACCTGGAACAACAAGAGACATTGTTGAGGCTAGTTTTGTTTTGCAAGGAATTAAAATCAATCTTATTGATACCGCGGGTATTAGACCAACTAAAGATATTATTGAAAAAATTGGGATTAAAAAAAGCTTAAAGGCAATTGACGAAGCAGACTTGGTTCTCTTAGTTTTAAATAATAGTGAAAAATTAACGGCTGAAGATAACAAATTAATTAAGTTAATTAGCTCAAAAGAAAAAATACTATTTATCAACAAAACCGACCTTTCAACTAAACTTGAATTAGAAGACCTTAATAACATGCCGATAATATTTGGTAACACGGTCACAGCTGAGGGTTTAATAGAGTTAAAAGAAAAGATTGTTAGCGTATTTAATTTAGATAAAATTAAACAAAAGAATCCAACATATCTTTCTAACAGTCGTCAGATTGCACTAATCAAACTAGCCACAAACCAAATAGAGGCTTGTCTTGACCAAATCGAATTAAATTCGCCAATTGATATCCTAGCAATTGATATTAAAAGTTGTTGGGATTATCTAGGCGAAATAATTGGTCAGACATATCGTGATGACTTAATTGATACAATATTTAGCAAGTTCTGCTTAGGAAAATGAGTGATATGATGAACTATGATATTATCGTTGTTGGTGGTGGCCACGCTGGCTGTGAAGCAGCCTATGCTACAGCCCAAAAAGGATATAAGGTTGCTCTAATAACAACCAATATAAATAATATAGCAGATATGCCTTGTAATCCTTCAATTGGTGGAACTGCAAAAGGAATAATTGTAAGAGAAATTGATGCTTTAGGTGGAATATTGGGCAAAATAGCAGATGCTGCTCATTTTCAAATAAAGATGTTAAATAATGCAAAAGGACCAGCTGTTCGTTCCTTAAGAGCACAGGCTGATAAAGTAGTTTATCCAAAAAAGATGAAGGAAGCTCTGGCTAAACTAAAAAATTTGAATATTATTGAAGGAACAGTCGAAGATTTAATTATTAAGGAAAAAAACGTTGGAGGGGTTTGTTTAAATAGTGGTGAGACAATTACAAGTCAATGTACGATTTTAACAACCGGGACTTATCTAAAAAGTAGTATTTTAGTTGGAAATTCTAAAATTGATGGTGGTCCTCACGGAGAAGAAAGATCTAATTATTTAAGTGACAATCTAAAAAAACAAGGTTTTATAATTCAACGGCTTAAAACTGGTACCCCGCCAAGAATTAAGGCGAGCAGCATAGACTTTAGTAAACTAATTGTTGAAGAAGGAGACCGAGTATATTACACCTTCAGTTTTGATAGTAAACCACAATATGATATTAAGGAACAACAAAAATGTTATTTGCTATATACAAACGATTCAACCCATAAAATTATTAAAGATAACTTAACTCAATCAAGCATGTATGGTGGTTTTGTTGAGGGGGTAGGACCACGTTATTGTCCATCTATTGAAGACAAGATAGTCCGTTTTAGTGATAAAGAGCGCCACCAACTATTTTTAGAACCTGAAAGTATCTATTATGATGAATGGTATCTCCAAGGTTTTTCAACAAGTATGCCAGTTGCTATTCAAGAACAAATGGTTCATAGTTTAAATGGGTTAGAGAAGGCGATTATTACTAAAAACGCTTATGCCATTGAATATGACGCGATTAATCCGTTACAGATATTCCCGAGTTTAGAAACGAAATTAATCTCTAACTTATTCACCGCTGGTCAAATTAATGGGACAAGCGGCTATGAAGAGGCCGCTGCCCAAGGATTAATGGCCGGTATAAACGCTACATTGAAAATCGAAAAGCAGGAACCATTAATTTTAAAAAGAAGTGACGCTTATATTGGCGTTTTAATAGATGATTTAGTTACAAAAGGAACTAGCGAACCTTATCGAATGCTAACTTCTCGGGCTGAGTTTAGATTAATATTGAGGCATGATAACGCCGACTTAAGACTAAGAAAAAAAGGTTATGAAGTAGGTCTAATAAGCGAACAAAAATATCAACAATTATTAGAAAAAGAAAAACAAATAGCTAGTCTAATTGAAGAACTAGCAAAAATAAAAATATCTATTACAGCAAAAGAAAAACAACTATTTCAAAAGGAAGGAATTCCGCTTCCTGAAAACGGCCTTAAATTTTCGGCTCTTTTAAAACGACCAGAAATATCAATAACATTCCTAGATAGTATTGTGCCACTAAAGTATGATAAGGAAATATTAAGTATTGTTGAAATCCTTATTAAATACGAAGGTTATATCAAAAAGTCATATCAAGAAGTTGCAAAGTTATTGAATCTAGAAGGAAAAGAAATTCCGTATGATATTAATTATGATAAAGTAAAAAACATTGCTAATGAAGCACGCCAAAAGCTTAAACAAGTAAGCCCAAAGACGCTTGCTCAAGCCGGAAGGATAAGCGGAATAAATCCTTCAGATCTAGCAATCTTGGCAGTTTATCTGCGAAAGGAATATGGAAAGAATGAATAAAGAAGAGTTTATATCAGCCGTTAAAAACCTTGGGATTGATTTAAATCAAGAGCAATATCTAAAATTTGATAAGTATGCGAAACACTTAATTGCCGTCAATCAAATTACTAACTTAACTAGCATAAAAGATTATAACCAAGTTTTTTTAAAACATTTTTATGATTCACTTTGCTTGATCAAGGCTTTAAATTCTGATCAAATTACCAGTCTTCTTGATATAGGTAGTGGGGCAGGTTTTCCAGGAATAGTAATCAAAATAATATTTCCAGAATTAAAAGTCACTCTCTTAGAACCAAATGGCAAAAAAGCCAGTTTTCTTCGTGAAGTTAGTTCTTTACTTCAATTATCTGATTTAGAAGTAGTTAACAAAAGAGCCGAGGATTATTGTTCTGAGAAGCGAGAAGCCTTTGACTTTGTTACCGCTCGAGCAGTTGCTCCGTTAAACATTTTGGCAGAGTTATCAATTCCTTTTGTTAAAGTAGGCGGTTATTTTGTCGCAATGAAAGGCAAAAATGAGGAAGATTTTGAACAAGGCAAGTTTGCTATAAAAGAACTTGGCGGTCTAGTCGAAGAAAAAATAGAATATATCTTACCTTTTGAAGAAAGCCAGCGAATGTTGATTAAAGTGCATAAAAAGAAAGTAACAAATAAGATATATCCAAGAAGATACGATAAAATAATCAAAAATTCATTGAAAAAATAATAAATATAGGTTAATATTAAATAGAATAGAAAAGAATTAAAAGGGGACACGAACATGAAAATAGAATCTGAGATTCTTCAAGTCCATCTTGAGGATATAATTCCAAATCGATTTCAACCGCGTTTATCATTTGATGAACAAGGGTTGAAAGAGCTTTCTGATTCAATCAAAGAGCATGGAATAATTCAACCACTAGTTTTAAGAAAGCTTGGTGACAAGTTCGAGATAATCGCTGGGGAGCGAAGATTTAAAGCTGCAACAATGGCTGGATTAACAACTGTCCCTGCTGTTATTTCTAATATTGATGATAATACGAGTGCTGAAATAGCTTTAGTTGAAAACGTTCAACGGAAAGATTTAACCCCAATTGAAGAAGCTAGATCATATAAAAACTTACTTGATAAAGGATATTTAAATCAAGATCAGCTAGCTAAAAGAATGGGATTATCTCAATCATCAGTCGCTAATAAATTACGTTTATTAAACCTTGATGATAAAGTTCAGCAATCATTATTAGAAGGAAAAATATCTGAGCGTCACGCTCGAGCTTTACTAACTCTTTCTAATAAAGATGAACAAATAGAATGGCTTGATCGAGTAATTAATGAAAGAATGACTGTCAGACAACTTGATATGGAATTAAAAAAAGTTAATGGTGGATATGTTGCTGAAGAAATTGAAGAGGCGCCAACCACTAATGGCCAAATAAATATAAATAATATTCGGAATACAGCTATGGATTTAAATGCTCCTGAGATTAGGCCGAGTGCTGAAAGCATGATGATGCCAGAAAGCTTAATGACTGAACATAGTGAATCATTACCAACGGTTCCGCAACCATTTGATCAACCATTTGTGGCGGTTAATCCTTTAAATACTGGGGAAGTTAAGGAAGAGAAGCCTTTAAACAATAAATTTTTTGATTTCAACGCGGATTTTAGTGAACAAGCAACCCAAGCTGAAACCGTAGAGTTAACTCCACCACCAGTTGAAGTGTTTGATGCTCCATTTAAAATAGGTAATGAAACTATTAATGACGCCACCGGCTTTATTGAACCGGTTTCAACTCCAGAAGCAGCGGGAAGTGGCTTTTTCAATCGAATGGATACTGGCCCTAAGGTAAGCTCTGAAAACAGGTTTTTCACTCCAGCAACAGCCGATATTCCTCCAGAATTGGAAAGACCAATAATAGCGCCGGTTGACCCGGTAACTGAAATTGCTAAATTGGATGAAAGTTTAAAACCAAACATTATAGAAGTTCAACAAGCAAATTTAGGTTCGGCAATCAAAGAAGTTCGTAGTGTTGTTACATCGCTTTTAGAAAAAGGCACGAAGATAACGATAGACGAAGCTGATCTAGCAACATCGTATCAAATAACAATAAACATTAATAAATAAGCTCACATTTGTGGGCTTTTTAAATACCTAAAAAACGGCGCGGAATTTAGTGCAAATTATAAATGGCTATGCTATAATATCTTAGAAAAAATGAGGTGATAAAATGACCAAAGAATTATCTTTTTCATTAATTAAAAATGGTGATCAAGTTATTAGCGAACCGCAAGTTATTTATGAAAAAGACCACTTCGTTATCACATTTGTTATTGAAAATATAAATTATTTAGTCGATTGTAATCCTCAAAGAAAATATTTTTGTCGATATAATGATGAATTTTCATTTACAATTGAAGAGAAAAATGATATAAAGTCTATGAATTACAAATTAATTAAAGAGCAATATGAGTTGCCACTAAAGTTTAAATATTTAATTTTTGAAATAGGTGAGGAATTAATTGAAATAAAATATTGTCTTGAAACTGATGAAGTAGAGAGTCAGATTATTATTAAGAAAGAAGGCAACTAGAATGAAGGAACAAGGGTTTATTTATTAACAAACGCTAAGCGATATCAAATAGCATATTGCCAATCGAATCAAAAAAAGGCTGATAGAATCGCCTTAGAAAAAGCGTTGAATATAAACGGGGTAATCACCCTAGAAAAGATGTAGGAGGAAATTATGAAATTAAAAAATTTGTCAAAGGTGGAACTTGAAGCGATGTCATATGATGATATTGCCTATCAAATATTAGTCGAAGGCAAAAAGAAAATGAAAATCAACGATTTATTTAAAAAGGTATGTACAATGCTAGAATTATCAGAGGACGATTTTATTAATAAAATTGCTGACTTTTTCGAAGTAATATCTACTGATCAAAGATTTATTATGTTAAAAAACGGCTTTTGGGATTTAAAGTCTAAACATTCAGCTAAAATTATTTTAGAAGATGATGACGATGATGATTTAATGGCCGATGCTCTAGCCGATGATTCGGATGATTTTGAAGAAGAAGAGGAAGAAAAAATATTCTATGCTGCTGATGAAAATGAAGATGAACCAGATGATGATCTAAAGGACTTTGTTATTATCGCTGATGATGACGAAATAAATAACCCAGGTTAGCGATTCTTTTTAATTATGTTATAATTTTTAAGAAAGGTGCTAACAATATGAAAGAGCGACTAGAAATTATTAAAAGAAAATATGAAGAACTAACAGCAGAATTATCTAGACCTGAGGTTTTATCTGACTATAATAAAGTTAAGATATTAGCTAAAGAACAAAAAGATTTATTGCCGTTAGTTGAAAAATATGGAGAATACAATAATTTATTAACCGAAATAGAAGAAGCGAATGAAATGTTGACCGATCACGAACTTGTCGAGATGGCAAAGTCCGAAATCGAACAATTAACATTGAAAAAAGAAATCCTTATTAAGGAAATTGAAGAGCTTTTAATTCCTAAAGACGAGAACGATGGAAAAAACGTTATAATGGAGATTAGAGGGGCGGCCGGAGGAGACGAAGCCAACATTTTTGCTGGTGATCTTTTTCACATGTATGCCAGATTTGCCGAAAAGAATAATTGGAAGATTGAAGTAATCAGTGAAGTGGCTGGAACAAGTGGGGGATATGCGCAAATTGAGTTTATGATTAAAGGAGCTAACGTTTATTCTAAACTAAAATTCGAAAACGGTTCTCATCGCGTGCAGCGAATTCCGGCAACTGAAACGCAAGGAAGGGTTCACACATCAACATCAACCGTCTTGGTAATACCGGAAATCGAAACAGTTGATATCGAAGTAAAAGAAGCAGATTTAAGAATTGATGTTTATCGAAGTAGTGGAGCTGGCGGACAACATGTTAATACAACCGATTCAGCAGTTAGAATTACTCACGTCCCAACTAATATCGTTGTTACTTGCCAAAATGAGCGAAGCCAACTTCAGAATAAGGAAAAAGCAATGAATATTTTAAAAGTCAAACTAAATGACGAAATGCAAAGAAGACAGGACCAAGAATTTGGTAATCAAAGAAAAAACAAAATTGGAACTGGCGATCGTTCAGAAAAAATAAGAACTTATAATTATCCTCAAAACCGCGTAACTGATCACCGAATTAATTTTTCACTAATGGAACTCGATCGAATAATGGAAGGCAACGTCGATCCAATTATCGAAGCTTTAACAATTGAAGATCAAAGACTTAAGTTACAGGGTTAATTAAATGCCAAAACCACTAAACACAACAACTAAAGATTGGGATTTAATAACACTTAAATATCCAAAGAAGATAAAATGGGTATTAAAAAAAATCGAAAAAAAATATCCGGTTCAGTATTTAATTGGGAACGTTAATTTTTGCGGCCTAAACATAAATGTTAATCAAGCCGTTTTAATACCGAGATTTGAGACAGAGTTACTAGTTGAAAAATGTTTAAATAGATTAATCGATAATGAAGGTCTAATAAATATATTAGAAATAGGGACTGGGAGCGGTTGTATTTCTATTAGCCTTGCTAAAAAAATAACGGCCTATATAACAGCGACCGATATTAGTCGGCGCGCTTTAAAAGTAGCAAAGGCTAATGCAATTCAAAATAACGTTAATATTAATTGGCAAAAACAAGATATTTTTAAAAGTGACCTTAAAGGTCACTATGATTTAATTATTAGTAATCCCCCTTATGTTGGCAAAGGAGAAATAGTAGATTTAGAAACGACTTATGAACCAAAGATTGCTCTTTATGCCAAAAATGATGGTCTAGCCTTCTATGAAGAAATAACAAAGAAAGCAGTTAACCATCTGAAGCCTGGCGGATTAATAGCTTTTGAAATTGGTAAAAGTCAAGGCATAAAAGTCAAGAAGATTGTCCGTAAATATTTTCCTCACTACAAGATTGAGATCGAAAAGGATTTAACCGGCAAAGACCGTTATGTCTTTATTTCAGATAATAAATAAGCTATCATTTGATAGCTTTTTGTGTAAAGAGCCGGGAGAAAAAATTGACAATAAATCATTAAGATAATATATTTGTAATAGAAAGCAAACAAAATGGATAGGAAGAATATTTAATGAAGCAAATAATAATTGATGGTAAGGCAACTCTATCTGGAACAATTAGAATTAGTGGGGCGAAAAATGGCGTTCTCGCTTTAATTCCTGCCGCAATTCTTTCGGATGAAAAAGTAACGCTTTATAATGTTCCTGACATTTCTGATACAACTGCTTTGATTGAAATTATAAAATTACTCGGTTGTGATTACAATTATAAGGACGAAACGCTTATTATTAATTCAGAGAAGATGAAAAACATTTTAATTCCCGAAGAAAAGAGTAATAAATTAAGAGCCTCATATTATTTCATGGGGGCGTTATTAGGTAAATATAAACATATAGAAATGTTTTTTCCTGGGGGTTGTAATATCGGCTCAAGACCGATAGACCTTCATTTAAAAGGCTTTGAAAGATTAGGAGCTAAAGTTAAAGTTGAAGGCGACAAATTTTTAATTACTGCTGATAAACTAATCGGCGCCAAAATATATTTAGATTTTGCTAGCGTTGGAGCGACTATAAATATTATGCTAGCAGCTGTAAAAGCCGAAGGAATAACGATTATCTCTAATGCCGCTAAAGAACCGGAGATAGTAAACGTTGCAACTTTATTAAACAATATGGGGGCAAGAATAAGTGGCGCTGGAACAAGCGAAATAAAAATCACCGGCGTTACCAAATTAGGCTCGGCAGTGGCGGAAGCGATTCCTGACCGGATTGAAACGGGGACATATATTATTGCCGGAGCTTTAGCTGGGCAAAATTTAAAAATCATCAACATAATTACCGAACATCTAGAAGCTCTTATTTCAAAGTTAAAAGAAATGAATGTAAAGATTATTGTTCGAGAAAATGAAATTACAGTTAGTAAAGCAGATTACCTTGATCCGATAAATATTAGAACTTTAGTATATCCTGGCTTTCCTACTGATCTAGGTCAACCAATTACCGTGCTATTAACCCAAGCGGATGGCGTCTCGGTATTTGAAGAAACAGTTTTTGAAAATAGAATGGGCCACATAAAACATTTACAAAAGATGGGTGCTAATATTGCTGTTAATGGTCAAAGCTCTATTATTACAGGACCCCGTCAATTAATTGGGACGGAAGTAATTGCAACTGATCTAAGAGCAGGGGCAGCAATGGTCCTTGCCGGACTAATTGCCGAAGGAAGAACGTTCGTTAATGAAGCGGAACATATTCTTCGTGGTTATGAAAATATCATTCAAAAACTATCTGATGTAGGGGCCAAAATAAAAATTCAAGATATTTAAAAAATACTGTTGCCAACATAGTAAGATGTGTTATAATACATAAGACCAAGAAATTACTATATTTAAGCTAATTAGATATGGCGGAAGGAGCATTATAATGAAAAAAGGAATTCATCCAGATATGAAAGAATCAACAATCACTTGTGCTTGTGGAGCTTCTTTTAAAACAAAGTCAACTCAAGCCGAAATTAATGTTGAAGTTTGTAGTGAGTGTCATCCGTTTTATACCGGGACACAAGGCCGCGGTAAGAGAACTGGAAATGTTGAAAAATTTAATCGTAAATATGGTTTAAACCAAGAAAAATAAACTGCCTGAAAGCAGTTTTTTTCATTTTTTAAAAAAATAAGTTATAATAATATTAAGGGATGATTATGATGAGTAAAATGAAATACTTATGTCAAAGAATAATAAAAATGAATTATCATAGTTTTTTTCAAACTGCTAATAAGATTGCTTTAAAAACAAAGAAAAATAGCAAGTTAGTCTTACTAGATATAATATATTGTGGTCTAAAATACCAAGCTGGCTATAAAGATTATGATCTATTTGAAATGTATAGTTTAAATAAAAAGCAACGCCAAACAATTATTACTAGAGGAATTAATAATGGTATTATTAAAAAGTATAACAATAAAAAACATACTGAGGTTTTTAATAACAAATTATTATTTAATCAAAAATTTAATAAGTATTTAGGTCGTCAATGGATAGTAATTAACGGCCATAATTTCAATGAATTTGAAAACTTTGCTAAAGAAAAGAGAAAATTCATCGCCAAACCATTATCGGAAAGCTGCGGGAAAGGTGTAGAATTATACGTTTCAAAAGAAAACAATTTAGAAAAACTATATAAAAAGTTAGAAAAAAACAAGCAACTATTAATCGAGGAAGTTGCTACGCAAAGTCCGGAATTAAAAAGATTGCACCCTAGTTCAATCAATACGATGCGAGTAGTAACTTTAAAACAAAAAGTTGTTGTGGCGTTTTTGCGAATTGGTAATAATGATTATATTGTTGATAATTTTAATCATCAAGGACTAGCCGCTCCAATTAATATTTCAACTGGTATAATTGATTACTTAGCAGTAGATAAGGCTGGCAATCAATACGAAAAACACCCACTAACTCAAGAACCTATTTTATGGTTTAAGATTCCTAAATGGCCCCGGATAAAAAGATTTTGTGAGAATGCTGCCAAAGTAATTCCTGAAGTAGGATATGTTGGCTGGGATGTTAGTATTAATGAAAATGGACCATTTCTGATTGAGGCAAACGATTTACCAGGGCACGATATATATCAATTGCCACCACATCGCAGTGAAGGAATCGGTTTATTACCAATATTTAAAGAAGTAATGGAGGAAAAAAATGAAAATATTTATCGTAAGTGATCATGCCGGCGAAAAATTAAAAGAGGAAATTAAAAAGGAATTAATCGAAGTAAGAAAAATGGTTGTTTATGAAAGCGCTTTATGTAATAACCCGCTTGATGATTATCCTGATTTTGTAGTTGATGTTGCAAAAAGGGTTAATCCGAATCAAGATTATTTAGTATTAATATGCAGTAATGGAATCGGGATGTCTATTATGGCTAATAAAGTTAAAGGCATCCGCTGCGCTCTTGTTGATAATGCCGAGGACGTAAAAACAGCGAAAGAACATAATTTCATTAACGCAATAGCTTTTGGGTCTGATGTGTTATTTGAAGACGCGATATCATTTATAATAACTTTAATTAACACCCCGTATTCCTTAGAAAGTCGTCATAAAAGAAGAGTTGAAAAAATCATTAGTTACGAAGAAAGCAACGAATAATGAATTATAAATTATATTTATATGTATTCTTTACTCTTCTTGGCGCCTTTGCTTTAGGGGGAATAAATTTTGACAAACTAATGAAAAAAAATCGGCCTTATGAAGCTTGGTTAATTGTTCTACTACTTAGTTTTGCTATCGGATATATAATGACAAATTTTATTGTAGATTTTATTAACGTTAGTAAGATAAGATAAATAATGAAATACTGCTAAAAGTAGTATTTTTTTTGGTCATATGATAAAATGAAGATGGAGGTTGATGGAATGAAAATAAATATTAGAGGCGAAAAAGTTAAAATCACAAAAGCGATGGGCACTCATATTGAGTTAAAATTATCCAAGCTTGAGAAATATTTGGAGAATCCGGAAAATATCACCTTTAACGCTATTGTAAAGGTTGGAGGATTGCAAAGAAGAATTGAAATAACAGCTTTAACAAAGAAGTTTACTCTAAGAGCCGAAGAAAGTCATTCAGACTTTTATGCAGCCGTTGATCTTGTTGTTGATAAACTAGAAAGACAGATTATAAAAAACAAAGACAAGCTAAAAGATAAATATAAAAACGTTGGGAGTACAGGTTTAGTTTTAGATTTTGAAGAAGAGCCAAAACTTAGTTATGCTGATGATGTTAGAATCGTTAAAAGAAAAAATATGGAAATGAAACCGATGGACGAAGAAGAAGCCTTATTGCAAGCAGAATTATTAAATCATGACTTCTTTGTTTTTAAAAACATCGAAGAAAGTTGTATCTCAGTTATTTATAAAAGAAAAGATGGTTGCTACGGCATAATCAATACAAAATAAGGAGTTAAATACTCCTTATTCATTTGGAATAAAATTGATATTTAAGTTATCTTTTGTTACAATAGTTCTTATGGAGGAAAGCAAGATGGGAATATTTAGAAAATTAATAGATTCAGAATATAAGGAATTAAAGCGCTTTGAAAAAATCGCTGATGAAATAATTAAATTAGAAGAAGAAATGACTAGCTTATCTGATTTACAACTAGCAGCTAAGACAGAAGAATTTAAAAAACTATTAGCTGAGGGTAAGAATTTAGAAGATATAGTTGTTCCGGCCTTTGCGGTAGTTCGCGAAGCGGCTTTTCGAACAATCGGCGAAAAACCTTTTTATGTGCAGTTGTTAGGCGGCCTAGCCATTCATTACGGTAATATTGCCGAAATGAAAACGGGTGAAGGAAAAACTTTAACCGAAACAATGCCAACTTATTTAAACGCCCTAACGGGAAACGGAGTCCACATTGTTACTGTTAATGAGTTTTTGGCAAAAAGAGATTCAGAATGGATGGGAAATATTTTTAAATCTCTAGGTCTTAGCGTTGGGTTAAACTTAAGAGAAATGACTCCGGAAGAAAAACGCCAAGCTTATGAGTGTGACGTTTTATATTCTACTAATAACGAGATTGGTTTTGATTATTTAAGAGATAATATGGTAGTTAAAGCTAAAGATCGGGTGCAAAGAAAATTAAATTTTTGTATTGTTGATGAAGTCGATTCGATTTTAATCGATGAAGCAAGAACACCATTAATTATTTCTGGGGGCTCTTTTGACTCAGTAAACTTATACCTTGATGCTGATCGAGCTGTTAAAAAACTTAAAGCCGAAGAGGATTATAATGTTGATGAAAAAACGAAAAACGTTTCTTTAACTGAACAAGGAAGTAATAAAGTAGAGAAGTTTTTTAATCTAAGTAATCTTTATGATATTAATAACTCTTCTTTAGTACACCATTTAAATCAAGCACTAAAAGCAAATTATGGTTTTAAAAAAGATGTTGACTACGTTGTGCAAGAAGACGCCATTATTATCGTTGATCAATTTACTGGTCGCTTAATGCATGGGCGTCAATTTAGTGATGGCTTGCATCAGGCAATTGAAGCAAAGGAAAGCGTTACAATTAATCAAGAAACAAGAACAATGGCAACTATTACTTTCCAGAACCTGTTTAGAATGTATAATAAACTATCAGGAATGACCGGAACGGCTAAAACTGAAGAAGAAGAATTTATTAACATATATAATATGTATGTTATTCAAATTCCGACAAACAAACCATTAATTAGAACTGACATGCAGGATTTAGTTTATCCAACTGCGGTCGGTAAGTATAAATCCATTGTAAATTATATTAGAGAAATTCATGAAACCGGCCAGCCAATATTAGTTGGAACAATCTCGGTTGAAACAAACGAATATCTAAGTTCAATCTTAAGAAAAGAAAATCTTAAACACGAAGTTCTAAACGCTAAGAATCATGAACGGGAAGCGGAAATTATTGCTAAAGCAGGTCAAAAAGGAGCGATTACAATCGCTACAAATATGGCCGGTCGTGGAACGGATATAAAACTAAGTGATGAAGTTAAAGCCTTAGGTGGTTTATGTGTTATTGGAACAGAAAGACATGAGTCAAGAAGAATTGATAATCAGCTTCGTGGTCGTTCAGGAAGACAAGGGGATGCCGGAACAAGCCAATTCTTTGTTTCGTTTGATGATGACTTAATGCGCCGCTTTGGGACGGATAAAATTAAAGGTTTACTTCTGAGATTAGGTCTTGAAGATACGCAAGCTATTAGATCAAAAACATTTACTAGAAGTATTGAAACGGCTCAAAAAAAAGTTGAAGGAAATAATTTTGATGCACGTAAGAGTTTACTAGATTATGACAACATAATGAATGAACAAAGGGAAATCATTTATAAAAGAAGAAATGAAATTCTTGATAAAGAAGACATTTCCGAAAGAACCTTAAAAACATTCTATAATAGTGTTGCCGATTTAGTTGATAATCATATTGAACCAGAGGGTTATTTAACAAGTAATGATAAAGAAGAAATAATAGAATATATTAATACTAACTTGGTTAAAAAAACAAAAATAAAATTAGAAGAAATCACCGAAATGAAAACAACAAGCGAAGTAACTAATTATTTAACCGAAAAAGTTCAACAAGATTATATTGCAAAAACAAAAGAGATTCCCGAAGTAATTAAAAACGAGTTTGAAAAAGCAATCGCTTTAAAAGTAATAGATAGTTCTTGGATTGAACATATTAGCGCCATGGAACACCTTCGTGAAGGAATAGGGTTGAGAGGATATGGTCAATCAAATCCCCTACAAGCTTATACGTTAGAAGGGTATGAACTTTTTGATAATTTAGTCGCCGGAATTGATTCACAGATTTCAGTCTTCTTATTAAAAGCCGAAATTACGCAAAATACGGAGAGAAAACAAACAATTAAAGGTACTGCTAATGATGGTAAAGAAAAATTAAAAGCCAGTCCAAAGAAAGCGCAAAAAACCGGCAGAAACGAAGCATGCCCTTGCGGAAGCGGCAAAAAATATAAGGTATGTTGCGGTAAATAAATTAAATGAAAAACGAAGACCTTTATAGATTGGAAAAAGCAGATGAATGAAATTGAAGCGGTAGTTTTTGATATGGATGGACTAATGTTTGACACGGAAAAGCTTTGGTTAGACGCAGTTCAGAAAACAAATGAAGTCTATGGTTATAACGTTCCCTTGGATCTAATTATTGAATGCATAGGCAGAAGAAATGATTTAATCGACGCTAAGTTAAAAGCAGAATTAGGAAATGGTTTTGACCCAATAGAATTTAGAAGATTAAATAAAATATTTATGGATGAAGACGTCAAAACAAATGGCTTAAGAATAAAAAAAGGTTTAAATGAACTGTTAACTTTTCTTAAGTCAAAAAACATTAAGATTGCAATCGCCTCATCATCTAGGTTTGAAAAAATACATCAGAGGTTTGCCCAAGCGCACCTAGATATTAGCATTTTTGATTATGTTATTGGTGGCGACATGATTACTGAACCAAAACCAAGCCCCCAAATATATTTAAAAAGTTGTGAAATGTTGGGGATAAAACCACAGAAGGCAATCGCTTTAGAGGATTCTGACTTAGGAATTAAATCAGCAGTAAATGCCGGAATGAAAGCTATCTTGATTCCTGATTTGAAAACTCCTTCGGAAGAAACCTTAAAAATCATCTATAAAAAATTTGCTGATTTAGCACAAGTTATCGATTTGTTTAAATGAGCTAGTTAAACAAAATATTAACTAAAAGATAATTAGCATAATTGATAAAGGATTTAATTAAGACATATCTTTATATGTAAACAGATTAAAAAGTCTACTCTCAATATTTACATTAAACTAAAATTATGATATTATTGATAATAGAGAGGAATATAAGATGAAAAACGATTTAAAAAAGTTAATTGGCGATAAAGAAAAAATTCTATATGAAGGAAAGCCAAATAAAAAATGTTATGTATTCGAAAGCATATTTAATCCGTTATTACCGTTTGCAATTATTTGGGCAATAATAGATTTTGGTCTTATCGGATTTACAATTTTTTCGGAAGGAAATGAGGGAGCACTATACTTTTTAATTCCTTTTATGCTTATCCATTTAATGCCGGTATGGATTTACTTAGGCGGAGTTTTACTTACTTTTAGAAAATACAGGAATACCGAATATATTGTTACGGATAATGCGATATATATATCAGGCGGTGTTTTTAAAAAAACGTTTGATGTTAAACCGTTTGCCGAATTATCACAAATAAATTTACATCGAGGAATATTTGATCAAATGTTTAATGTTGGTGACATTATATCTACATCAAGCCAACGCACAATTAGTGATGGAACTGCCTCAATAGCTATTAATAGCATTTCAAATTATATTGAAGTATATAACATCATTAAAAAACTACAAAAAGATATTTATACAGATATAATGTATCCGAATAATAAAAGACCAAATGAAAATCATGGTTATAATACCGAATATAAAGGTTAATAATTTGGCGAATATTTATTATAAAATTATTTCTACGAGATAACTATTAAGTTATTTCTTTTTTTATAATTTAATGTATAATAAAAGTGAGGTAATAATATGGAAAAATATGAATTAAAACAACAAAAAGAAAAGTGTCTTTATAAAATAAGCGAACTTCGGAGGACGCTTTGACGTCGCTAGCAAAGAAAAAGAGATTGACCAATTAGAAGAATTAACTAAACAGGAAAGTTTTTGGGATGATATTGAAAATGCTAGCCAAACTAATATAAAGATTGCTAGTCTAAAAAAGCTTGTTGACGAGGTAAAAGTTATTGAAATAAACCTTAATGAAGTTGATGAGTATTTGAATATTGATAATAGCGAAACAGAAATTGAAGATGAGATTGGTCAAATGCTTAATGTTATTGAAAACCAAATAAAGGGACTTGAAACAAAAACTTTACTAAATGGCGAATTTGATGAACTTAGTTGCTACTTAGAAATTCATCCTGGGGCCGGTGGAACAGAGTCTTGTGATTGGGCTTTAATGCTTTATAGAATGTATTTAAAGTTTTGCGAAAAAAATGGCTTTAAAATAGAAATTATCGATGAACAAAAAGGGGAGGAAGCCGGAATTAAAAATATAATGCTTTTAATTAGCGGGCTTTATGCATATGGTTACTTAAAATGCGAAGCTGGTGTTCATCGCCTAGTAAGAATTTCGCCTTTTGATTCTAATTCCAGGCGTCACACATCTTTTGCTTCAATAAATATTACCCCAAAGTTTGAACAATTAATAAATATTGAAATAAATGAAAAAGATTTAAAAATCGATGTTTATCGAAGTAGTGGGGCTGGTGGCCAACACGTAAATACAACTGATTCAGCTGTTCGAATTACCCACTTACCATCAAAAATCGTTGTAACTTGTCAAAATGAGCGGAGCCAAATCAAAAATAAAGAGCAAGCCCTTAAAATTTTGAAAAGTAAATTATATAAGCTACACTTAGAAAGCAACGAAAAAGAATTATCGAAGTTTAAGGATAATAATGAAAGTATTAATTTTGGGAGCCAAATTAGAAGTTATGTTTTAGAACCATATACATTAGTAAAAGACTATCGTGCTAATTATGAAACAGCTCAGGTTGATAAAGTATTGAATGGGGAAATAACGGAAATAATTGAATCGGTATTAAAAGAAGAGAAAAGAGCGGGATAATGACAAGATTAAAAAGAATTGCCTCTTTATTATGTGGAATCTCAATAATCGCATTAGCCTTTAATGCCTTTTTAGCGCCAAACAATTTTGTAGTTGAAGATGTAACTGGTATAGCTCTGCTTTTTAATTATTCTTGGAATATTAGAGTTGAGGTTTATATTGCTCTAGCCAATATATTTATTATGACAATTAGTTATTTTATTATTAACCGCCAGGATTTCATTAATTCTATTTATGGAGCAATATTAATGCCAATCATGGTATATCTAACAAGTTTTCTAACACCTTATCTTAAAGTAGGTGATGTTGATCTTCTAGCTCAAGCTATTTTTGCTGGGATAGTTATTAGCATTGGTTATCGCTTAATTTTTAATAACGGTTTTACTTCTGGTGGAACTGATGTTATTAATAAAATATTTAGTAAAATGTTCAATATATCTTTTGGGTTATCATCGCTTGCAGTTGATGGCTTAATTGTCATTAGCGGCGGTTTAGTTTTTGGTTTAGAAAATATGGCTTACTCAATCATTATTTTTATCATTATTTTATTATTTGCCAATCAAAAGCTTGATGGAATCGGAGATAATAAAATATTTTATATTAATACAATCGCCCCAGTAAAGGTTAAAAAGTATTTGATGGAGGTTTGCCGCTGTGATATCACATTAATCGATGCTGAAAGAAAAGATTCTCGTGGGATAAAGCAAATTATTATGTGTGTTGTAAAGACCGAAAATTATTATAAAGTTAAAGGCGGAGTTTTAGCGATAGATAAAAATGCTTTTATTACAATCACTGATTCTCATGCGGCGGTAAATAAAAATAATAAACTATTTGCCGGAAAGAAAAAACATCATTGCTAAATCAGTTATTTTTAGTTACAATAACAGCAAAGAAGAGATGGCAATGAAAAAAGAAGTAATTACAAAACTAAAAAGTTATTTATTTGAAAATGATATAATTATCATTGGTTGTTCTGGTGGTCCAGATTCAATGTTTTTATTAGACCTTTTACGGATCAACTTTAAGGCTTTAAAAATAGTTTGTGCTAATGTTGATCACAATCTTCGTCCTGCTAGTAAAGCAGAAAGTGCATTTGTTAAAGAATACTGCCAGCAGTTTAATATTATATATGAGGGTCTATTAATTAAAGATGGTCCTAAATACAATGAAGCAGAACTAAGAAAAAAGAGATACAAGTTTTTTAAACAACTAAAAGAAAAGTATCAAGCTAAATATATTTTAACAGCCCACCATGGTGATGATTTAATTGAAACTATCTTAATGCGAATTGTACGCGGTTCTAATTTAAAGGGTTACGCCGGATTTAAATACTTAACCGAAGAAGACAACTTAGTTATAATTAAACCGCTCTTAGGCATTACGAAAGAAGAAATAATCTCTTCCTTGCAAAAGGATAATATTCCTTATGTTGAAGATTCCTCTAATTATGAAGACGATTATACCCGCAACCGATATCGCCATTATGTCCTACCGTTTTTAAAGAAAGAAGATCCCAAAGTTCATCAAAAATTTATTAATTTTAGTAATGAATTATTAAAATATAGTAATTATATCGATAATATTGTTAATCAAAAAATGAAAACCATTAAGCAAACTAATAAATATAATATAGTAAAACTCAAAAAACTAGATGATTTAATCCAAGCAAAAATCATTGAAAAAATTATGGCTGACATTTATAAAGACAATCTAAACTTAGTTAATAGCACTCATGTTGATCTAATTAAAAAAATGATTAATAATAAAAATGCCAATGACTCAATTTTCTTGCCAAATAAAATAGAGGCCGTTAAGGAATATGATAACCTTATTTTTACTAAAAATAAGGTTGGGAAAAGTTACCAAATGATCTTAGAGGAAGAGACAATGTTACCAAACGGAAAAACCCTTAGAGTTGTTTCTTCATCAAGTCTTACTAATAATTATTGTACTAGACTTAATAACAAGGAAATTAAACTGCCACTCTTAGTTCGTTCTAAAAAAAATGGTGATTTCATATCAATTAAAAACATGAATGGCCATAAAAAAATTAAAGATATCTTTATTGACGCTAAGGTTCCTCTTAGAGAAAGAAAAGATTGGCCCCTTGTAATTGACTCAAACGGTCAAATAGTTTGGTTACCGGGCTTAAAAAAAACACATTTTGATAAATCAAAAAGCGAAAAGTATGATATAATAATCGAGTATGTTTAAACAAAGGAGAAAAATATGAAGATGAAAAAAAATAACACAATAAAAACTTCGTTCCCTTATCTTATTCTATTAATGATAATTTTAGGGACGCTTTACTATTTTAATTATTCTAAACAAGAGGTTCATGAATTATCAACAGGCGACTTAATTAAGGAGATAGAAAAAGAAACGGTTGTAGAATTAACTATAACACCGAATAATAATGACAGTATTTATTATGTTGAGGGAAAATTAGTAGATTATAAAGAAACTGAGACGTTTTCTGCTAAGTTTGTTGCTGAGCAAATAAGCGTTATCTTAAACTACGCTGAAGAAAACGAATTAGATGTTTATGATACTAATAAAGATCCTGGCTCAAGCACAATTTTATTGATAATTGGTAATATTTTGCCGATAATACTATTAGTTGTTGCGACCTTTTATTTATTTAATAAACTAGCGAGCGGCAATAATAAATCAATGGATTTTGGCCGCAGTAGAGCGAAGTTAAGCGACGAAGGTGGTAAACTAAGCTTTAAAGATGTTGCGGGACTTAAAGAAGAAAAAGAAGAAGTCGCTGAGTTAATTGATTTTTTAAAAAATCCGAAGAAATTCCAAAAAATGGGTGCCAGAATTCCAAAAGGAGTTTTACTTGTTGGTCCTCCGGGAACAGGAAAAACTTTATTAGCAAAAGCTGTAGCTGGAGAAGCAAGCGTTCCTTTTTATTATATTAGTGGTTCAGACTTTGTTGAGTTATTTGTTGGTGTTGGTGCCAGCCGTGTTAGAGATATGTTTAAACAAGCGAAACAAACTGCTCCATGTCTAATCTTCATTGATGAAATCGATGCCGTTGGTCGCCAAAGAGGAACTGGCTTAGGGGGCGGACATGACGAAAGAGAACAAACTTTAAATCAGTTACTAACAGAGATGGATGGTTTCGGTGCTAATGAAGGAATAATCATTATTGCGGCCACAAATCGTCCCGACGTTTTAGATCCAGCCTTATTAAGGCCGGGCAGATTTGATCGCCAGGTAACCGTTAGTCTTCCTGATAAAAAGGAAAGAGAAGCTATTTTAGGCGTTCACGCTAAAAACAAAATTTTTGCTAAAAGCGTTAATTTAGAGAGTGTTAGTCAAAGGACACCAGGATTTAGTGGAGCTGACTTAGAAAATCTATTAAACGAATCAGCTTTATTAGCTGTTCGAAGAAACAAACAAGAAATTACGATGGATGAAATTGACGAAGCAACGGACAGAGTATTGCTTGGCCCTGCAAAAGTAAGTCGAAAGATTTCCGACAAAGAAAAACTTCTAGTCAGTATTCATGAAGCAGGACACGCTGTAATTGGATTAAAGGTAGCAGACGCTCAAGAGGTTCATAAGATTACTATCATTCCGCGTGGAATGGCTGGAGGCTACACAATGATGTTGCCAAAAGAAGAAAAAATTGGAATCATTACTAAAGGAGAGTTAGAATCTCAAATAATTGGTCTTCTTGGCGGACGAGCAAGCGAAGAGATGTTCCTAGGAGAAATTACTACTGGAGCTTCAGACGATTTCAGAAGAGCAACGAAGACGGCCCGTAGCATGGTTACCGAGTACGGAATGAGTCGACTTGGCCCAATGCAGTTTGAGCATCGAAGCGAAGAAGTTTTCTTGGGAAGAGATTATGCTAAATCGAAAAACTTCTCCGATCAAGTAGCACTTGAAATAGACAAAGAAGTGCGAAAGATAATTGAGGAATGCTACGAAGCAGCCCAAAAAATATTACGTCAAAATGAAAAATTAGTTAAAACTATTAGTGCGGCTTTAATTGAAAACGAGACTTTAACTAAAGAGCAAATAGAATGTTTGGTTTTGACCGGGAAAATTAGAGTGCCAGAGATAGAAACTACACCTAGTCCAACCTTATTAAAATTAAAAGAGGTTGCTAAAGCAAAAGGAATTAAAGGCTACGCTAAGATGAAAAAGGAAGATTTAGAAAAAGCAATCGAAGAAAAAAACAGCCTTTAAAAAGAAAGATTGAATTCTTTCTTTTTTGTTTAAATGATATGACATTTAATATTATATGTGATAAAATAATTTAAGTGAAGAATACTTTGAAAAGGTGGTATATATGGCAAAAATAATTTCACTTGTTAACCAAAAAGGAGGCGTTGGTAAAACAACGTCTAGTATAAATTTAGCTTCTGCTTTGGGCAAAGAAGGAAAAAAAACCCTTTTAATCGACTTTGATCCTCAAGGTAATGCAACAACTGGGTTAGGCTTAAGTTCTAATGATTTTCAATATGATATTTATGATGTTATGACAGAAGTAGTTGAGATAGAAAAAACAATCATAAAAACAAAATTTAAAAACCTTTCAATTATTCCCTCAACTATAAATCTAGCTGGGGTCGATGTAGAATTTGTTAAAAAAATGTTAGAAGACAATAGCTTTCGACAAAACGAACAACTAAGTAAGTCGCTAACTCTTATTAAAGATAATTATGATTATATTATTATTGATTGCCAACCGTCACTTGGAATTACAACGATGAATGCTTTAGTTGCTAGTGACTCGGTGATTATTCCTGTTCAATGCGAATTTTTTGCCCTTGAAGGGATCACCCAATTATTAAATTCAATTATTATGGTTCAGTCAAACATGAACACGAATTTAAGAATTGAAGGAGTTCTATTAACTATGCTTGACGGCAGAACAAATATTGGTTTAGAAGTTATTGAAGAGGTGCGAAAATATTTTAAAAACAAAGTTTTTAACACTATAATTCCTAGGCTGGTAAGACTGGTTGAGGCGCCTAGTCATGGCAAACCAATTAGTGACTACGATCCAGAAAGTCGTGCCACATTAGCCTACCAAAATTTGGCAAAGGAAGTGATAAGTCGTAATGGAAACTAAAAGAAAAGCACTTGGTAAAGGATTAGAGCAATTATTTTCAAACGAAAGGATTGATTTCGATTCTTTTGAAAAGGAAATTGTTACTAAAACAAAACCAGGCGATATAATCGAAATTAATCTAGCTGAGATTCGCAGCAACCCTTATCAACCAAGAAAGAACTTTGATGAAAAAGCCTTAATTGAACTGGCTGATTCAATTAAAGAACACGGGGTTGTTCAACCAATTATAGTTAAACAAAGTATAAAGGGTTATGAATTAGTTGCCGGGGAAAGAAGAGTAAAAGCTTCAAAGTTAGCAGGTTTAGAAAAGATTCCGGCTATTATTAGAAATTTTGATGATCAGGAAATGATGGAAATAGCACTAGTCGAAAACATTCAAAGAGAAAACCTTAATCCGATCGAGGAGGCAGGAGCCTTTGAAGCAATTATTGCTAGTACCGGAATGACCCAAGATGAATTAGCGAAAAAGTTTGGTAAAAGTCGAAGTCATATTACTAACATGATTGGTCTTTTAAGACTATCGAATAATACTAAAAAAATGATTGCTGAAAATAAAATTTCAATGGGACATGCCAGAGTTTTAAGTAAAATGGCTGATGAGTTTCAAGCTGAAGCTTTAGCTAATCGAATAATTGCTGAGAACTTGAGCGTTCGTGATGTTGAAAAACTAGCAGGAGATAATGAATTTAGTAAGACTAATAAAATTAATCGAGTTAAAAGTCCGAATATTCGCTATAATATTTTTGAAAATGTTATGCGGGAAAAAATAGGGACTAAGGTTAAAATTGGTTCTCATAAAATTGAAATTCCATTTGACTCAGAAAAAGACTTAGAGAGAATTATCGAAATATTGGGAATAAATATCGAGGGATAAAATGCAAAAAAGTTATAAAATTAACGATCAAATTATTATGAAAAAGCCCCATGCTTGTCAAACTAATAACTGGTTAATAACCAGAGTCGGGGTAGATATAAAAATAAAATGTATAAATTGTAACCGAGAAATTATGATGGACAGATTAGAATTTGAAAAAAAACTTAAGAAGGTTGTTGGTGATACAAATGAATAAGTTTAAAGCGAAAATTAAATTAGATCCGATAATGACCTATGTTTTTTTAATACTTTTCGTTATCTGTTTAAGCGGCTTTCTATCTATAATCGGATTTGAAGCAACATATAAAGATGTTAGTAGTAACAGTAACTTCACATCAAAATTAGTTAGTGTTAATTCGCTAGCTTCATTTAGTGGAATTAAATACATCTTTAGTACAACAGTATCCAATTTTGTGGCATTCACCCCGTTAAGTATGTTAATCATTACTCTGATAGGGATTGGAATAATGGAAAAAAGCGGTTTTTTAAAAACAGCTTTTACCTTACTAACTAAGGTAAGTCGCCGTAAGACGATCACTTTTACCTTTGTTCTTATCAGTATGTTACTTAGTATTACTGGAGATTTAGTTTTTGTTGCTATAATTCCTCTTGGCGCATTACTTTTCCTTTATGGCCGAAGAAACCCAATTGTTGGTATTGTCTGCGGCTTTGCCGCCTTAACTTGCGGAAGCGGAATTAGTATCTTTTTCACTTCAATTGATAGCGCTTTACTAACTTCAACGCTTAATAGTGCGCGAATTTTGGACAGTACTTACCAGTTAGGGACTTTTGCTTATATCTTTATTATGCTTTTTGCTGTTGCGATTAGTTCGTTTATAATTACTTATATAACCGAAAAGTATACTGTTAATATGGTAGACAAATATGAATTTAAAGAAGAACGAAAAGAAATAAAAGTTAATAAAAAAGAATTACGCGGTATTGTTTTAGCTTTATCAGCCGGAGCAGTTTATTTATTGGTATTTCTTTACAACATTATTCCTGGTCTTCCTTTTTCGGGTAAACTACTAGATTATTCACAAAACTTTTATATAGATAAATTATTTAGTTTTGATTCTTTTTTTAGTAACGGTTTTGTCTTTATTATTACCGTGTTATTTATTATATTCGGTTTATTCTATGGTATCGGTGCTAAAACTATTAAAAATAATAATGAGTTTTGCGATGACTTGAGCCACTCTTTGGATGGCATAGGAAAAATCTTAATACTAATTTTGTTTGCTTCTATTTTAGTAAACATAATGAAAAAGAGTAACATTGGTAGCGTTTTTGTCGCTCAAATATCAAATATTATTGGTGGTTCATCATTTACGGGAATCCCGCTACTTATTATGGTCTTTTTCTTAAATATGCTAGGTTCTATTCTTTTACCTTCAGCGGTGGCTAGATGGACTATTATGGCCGGATCAGTAGTGCCAGTATTTATGAACGTTGGTTTAACTCCGGAATTGGCCCAACTAACAGTTCGATTTAGTGAAGGAATGGCAATGGGTTTAACTCCTTTAATGGCTTATTATGTTATATATTTAGCTTATATAGAAAAATATAACCAAGGGGAAGAACCGGTTTCATTATTTACGACTTTAAAGTATCAATTACCATTTTCGATTATTATTGGGTTAACCTTGTTAGCGCTATTAATAATTTGGTATATAAGTGGATTGCCAATTGGAATAAATGGCGCAATATCGTTATAAAGAAAACGGTTGCTAGTTCAACTGTTTTTTAATATAATACAACAGATTGAGGGTGTTATTATGTCTTTAAAAGCAGGAATCGTTGGGTTGCCAAATGTTGGTAAATCAACTTTATTTAATGCGATAACTAAAAAAAATATTCTGATTGCTAATTACCCGTTTGCGACAATAGAGCCGAATGTTGGGGTAGTAATCGTACCTGATGAACGATTAGATTTTTTAACAAAAATGTATTTACCAAAAAGTCTAGTGCCAACAACTTTTGAATTTACAGACATTGCTGGGTTAGTTAAAGGTGCTTCTAAAGGTGAAGGACTTGGTAATAAGTTTTTATCACATATTCGTGAAGTAGATGCAATTGTTGAAGTTGTTAGATGTTTTGATGATAGTGAAATAACTCATGTTGAGGGAAAAGTAGATCCCCTTCGCGACATTGAGATTATTAATGTTGAACTAATTTTAGCTGATCTAGAAATTGTAGAAAATAGGATTGGTAAAATAGAAAAAAAGGCAGAAACAACTAAAGATAAAGTCGCATTAATTGAATTAGGGGTATTAAGAAAAGCCTATGTGGCCCTAACTAATAATCAGGCCCTAAGAGGCCTTGAGTACAATGAAGAAGAGTTAGAAATAATTAAAAGTTTCAACTTTATTACTCTTAAACCAATTATATATGCTGCTAACGTTAACGAGGAGGATGCTACTCATGGTGGAAACGATTATGCCAACATAGTAAAAACTCACGCTCAAAAAGAAGGGGCAGAAGTAGTTGTTATGTGTGCTAAAATTGAGAGTGAACTTTCGGAGTTAGTTGAACTTGAAAAAAAAGATTTCCTTAATGAATTAGGTATTAGCATTAGTGGATTAGATCAATTAATTACAGCCACATACCACCTTCTCGGCTTAAAGACATTCTTCACAGTTGGAGCAGATGAAGTAAGAGCGTGGACCTTTAAAGACGGAATGAAAGCTCCTGAATGTGCCGGAATTATTCATACTGATTTTCAAAGGGGTTTTATTAAGGCGGAAGTAATGTCTTATATAGATTTAGTTAAATATGGCAATGAAAAACTAGTTAAAGAAGCAGGACGCCTTCGTCTTGAAGGAAAAGAGTATAAAATGCTTGATGGTGATATTTGCCATTTTAGGTTTAATGTTTCCTAAAACAAAAAAACAAGCCGTAAGTTCTTGTTTACTTTACTTTGCGGCAATGCTATAATATGAAACGAGTATTAATTTACTCCTTGCTCTAGATTTATTTTAGGGCCGAATAGACCATAAGGAGGTGGACGAATGAACAAATATGAAGTAATGTTCATAGTAAAAGCGACAATTGATGGCGAGAAATCAAAGGCAGCAGTTGAAACTATGAAAAAAACAATTTCTGATAACAAATCAAAAATTATTGAGTTTAGAGAACTTGGTGAAAAAAGATTAGCTTATCCAATTAAGAAAGAAATTAATGGATATTATTTTTTAATGCAAATCGAAGCTAATAAAGAAGCAATCATTGAATTTGATCGAAAAGCTTTATTAGACGAGTCTGTATTAAGACATTTAATTATTAAATTAGATGAGGAGTAAAAAATGAATAAAGTAATTATAATCGGGAGATTAACTAAAAATCCTGAAATGAGAACAACAACAACCGGAACAGCGACAACTTCGTTTACCGTTGCTGTTTCAAGAACGTATACTAATCAAAACGGGGAAAGAGAAACGGACTTTATTAACTGTGTTGCATGGCGAAAACAAGCCGAAAACATTGCTAAATATTGTTCGAAAGGATCACAAGTTGCTGTTGAAGGACGTATGCAAACAAGAAGTTATGATGCCCAAGACGGCACTAAAAAATATGTTACAGAAGTTATTGCTGATAACGTTACTTTTTTAGGATCGAAAGGCAGTAGTGGTGGTGAAGCACCAAATTATGCTAATCATAATGAAGATGTTGTAACAACCGATGTGACTGAAGATCCGTTTAAAGACTTTGGTGAAGAAATCGCTCTTAGTGACGATGATTTACCGTTTTAATAAGGAGGAAAAATAATGGCTGAATTCTATCGAAAGAAGAAAAAGATATGTCAAATGTGCACTGGCAAAAGTGTTGATTATAAAGACGTAATGATTGTTACTAAATATATCAATGAAAAAGGTAAGATAATGCCTCGTCGAATGACAGGTGCTTGTGCTAAACATCAAAGACATATTGCACAACAAATTAAGTGGTCAAGATTTATGGCTTTAATACCATATGTTAAATAATAAAACGGTATAGATTCTATACTTTTTTATTTTATAAAAAGTATCATTTTAATTAAATATTTGATATAATCAAATAGTTAATTATTGAAGGGGAGATTATGATGAAAGTAATTTTACTTCAGGATGTTAAAAATCAGGGCAAAAAAGATCAAGTGATTGATGTTAGCGACGGCTACGCTAATAATTTCTTAATTAAAAAAGGATTAGCTGTTTTATAT
Source organism: uncultured Muribaculaceae bacterium (assembly GCA_964435635.1). Classification (GTDB taxonomy): domain Bacteria; phylum Bacillota_I; class Bacilli_A; order RF39; family UBA660; genus DAOOOU01. The sequence goes on along the minus strand of CAYSZU010000001.1, from coordinate 31,635 downwards.
ACAAAAAACAGCAAGGATCGTCTTTGTCAGGAAATTAATGAGCGTAATAAAAACGAAGAACAAACAATTGCTGACTGTCAATCAAAGGCGGCTAAATTAGCAAAGGTGGAATTATCATTTGTTGTTAAGACCGGCAAGGAAGACAAAGTCTTTGGTTCAATATCTTCAAAACATATAGCTGACGAATTAAAAAAACAAGGATTTGAGATAGATAAAAAGAAAATATGCATTGAACGACCAATTGATGAAATAGGTGTTCATAACGTTGTTATCAAGCTTCATAAACAAGTTGAATGTAACATAAAAGTAACTCTTAAAAAGTAGGTGAAAAAATGGCGACAAGACAAATGCCTCAGAATTTAGAAGCAGAAATGAGTGTCCTTGGAGTAGCTTTTTTAAACAAAGATGCTCTAAGTAAAATATGCGAAGAAATATCTCCGGAAATGTTTTATTCTGATGCGAATAGAAAATTATTTGAAGCAATTAAATCTTTATATGAAAATAAAATTCCTTTGGATATAACAACAGTAAAGGAAGAACTAGATAAAAAGAAAAATCTATCTGCCATTGGTGGTTTAGATTATATTAGTGAGGTTATTGATTCAGTTGCAACGGCAGCTAATCTTCAATATTATATTCAAATAGTGAAAGAAAAATCAGTAGTAAGAAATCTTATTAACACCGCCACTGAAATTGTAACAAGATCATACGAAGAAGATAATATTACTCTTCTACTAGATAATGCGGAGAAGAATATTTTAAATGTTATTAAAGCCCGCCATATTAGCGAGTTTGTTCCAATTACCGAAGTACTACGAAAAGCGCAAGAAAATCTTGAATTATTAGCGCAAAATAAAAGTATGATTACGGGAATCGAAACAGGCTTTTATGATTTAGATAAATCAACATCAGGTCTTCATGAAGGAGAACTAATTATTCTTGCTTCTAGACCCGGAATGGGAAAAACAGCTTTAGCATTAAATATTGCAACTAATGCGGCTTTAAACACTAAAAAAGCAGTAGCCATTTTTAATTTAGAGATGCCGGCTGAGCAACTTGTAAATAGAATGATCAGTGCGGTAGGACAGATCGATTCATATAAATTACAAACCGGTCAACTCCAACATAATGACTGGAAAAGATATAATGAAGCAATGTCCCAACTAGCTGACACAAATATATATATCGAAGATAATGCCGGAGTTACAACCTCTGAGATAAGAGCGAAATGCCGTCGTTTAGCTAGTCAGGAAAAAGGCTTAGGCTTAGTTGTTATCGATTACCTTCAGTTAGTTACTATTGGTGGTAAAAGACCAGAATCAAGACAGCAAGAAGTATCAGAGATATCGCGATCATTAAAAACGATGGCAATGGAATTAAAAGTTCCTGTCCTTGCTTTAGCTCAATTATCAAGAAGTGCTGAGAAGCGTGAAAATAACCAGCCGATGTTAGCCGATTTAAGAGAATCCGGATCAATTGAACAAGATGCCGACTTAGTTATCTTCCTTAATAGAAATGATTATTTTAAAGCTAAAGGTGAACTTAATAAAGAAAAGAACGTTCCTTGCGAAGTAATTATTGCAAAGCATCGTAAAGGATCAACTGGTAAATTTGATTTATTATTCGAATTAAATATGAGTAATTTTAGAAACTATTCTCCAGTAGAGAAAGAAGAAAAATAAATGAGCGTCAACTCAATAAAAAATACCCTTATTTCTATTTTTGTTGCACTAATATCATGTGTTTTAGTTTTTAGTGTGGGTTTTATTAATAGAGATACTAGCAATCCAGAAAAAGTATATCAAATATATTTAGATGGTGAAAAGATCGGGTTAATCGAAAACAAGGATGAACTATATGATTTAATTAACCAGGAACAAATTGAAATAAAGAATCGTTATGATGTTGATAAAGTTTATCCGCCTAAAGGATTTAATATTATGGAACACGCAACGTTTAATGAAAATGTCACAAGCGTTCAAGAAATATATAATATGATTAAAAACGAAAAAGAATTTACTGTAAAAGGTTATACTATTACAATTAGAAATGATGACGAAGATTTTAAACCGATATATATCAATGTTCTAGATAAAGAAGTTTTTGAAATGGCAATTAATAATATAATTACCACCTTTGTTGCTGAGGACAAATATAAAGCCTATATCAACGGAAATCAATTAGAGATAACAGATGTTGGGTCAGTAATAAACTACATGGGTTTTGAGGAAGAAATAACTATTAAGGAATCATATATTAGTGTAGCTGATAATATTTATACAGATGATATTACTTTAACAAAATACTTATTATTTAACGAAGCAGAAATAACTAAAGAGTATGCTGTTAAAGCAGGAGATTCAATTGAAACAATTGCCTTCAATAACAAGCTGAATGTCAGAGAGTTTTTGATCGTTAATCCAAATTACAGGAGTGCCGAAGCACTTTTAGCAATTGGCGAAAAAGTAAATGTAACATTGATTAATCCAGTTTTAACTTTAGTATATGATATGGAAGTTGTGGAAGACGTAAGAATTCCTTATGAAGTAGAAACTTCATTTGATTATTCTAAGGCAGCAAGTTATAAGAGCACTGAACAAGATGGCGTTGATGGAATTACTAGAATTACAAAACAAATAAGAGTAGTAAATGGCGAGGAGAACCAAGGGGCAATTATTACTAATAGCACAGTTATTAGGGCGGTTCAAAACGAGAAAATTGTGAGAGGCCGAAGAGCCGGAAACCAAGGTACATATGTTGATACTGGCCAATCTTGGGCTTGGCCAACAAATTCGCCATATGTAATAACTAGTAGTTATGGTTATCGTTGGGGCGGTTTCCATTATGGGATAGATATTTCCGGAACCGGACATGGTTCACCAATTTATGCTGCCCTTGATGGGGTTGTTATTGCCGCTGGAAAAGGTGGAATTTTAGGAGCAAACGCTGGAATAAACGTGGCTATTCAACATGCTAATGGCTACTATACCAGCTATGGTCATTTAGCTAAGGCCTTAGTTTCGGTCGGACAAACAGTAAGTCGTGGGCAAAAAATAGGGACAATGGGGAGCACCGGTTATTCAACAGGAACCCATTTACATTTCGGTGTTTCTAGTGGAGTGCCGTATTCAACTAGCTATCATTGGATAAATCCACGTTCATTATATCGATAAAGCATTAGCTAAAGCTGATGCTTTTTTATTATTTTAGATAAATGGCATTTTCTTTGTTATAATTAAGATACAAAGGAAGAATTATGATGAAGGTAAGCGTTTTAACAAGTGGTTCTCAAGGAAACTCAACATATATCGAGACGAAAAAACACAAGATATTAATTGATCTAGGAATTACAACCAACAATATAAGTAAACGATTAAACAATATTGGAGTTGATATTGCTGATATTGATACGGTTATTATTAGTCACACTCATGCCGATCATATCAGCGGTCTTGATAGCTTTATGAAAAAATATAAGGCTAAAATATATCTGTCGGAAAAAATGATTAAGGAAATACCGTCATTTATCGACAACCCTAAAATAATACTATATGAGGATGATATTTGCTTAGATGATATATTAATTAGCTCCTTTAAATCATCACATGATAGCAATGACGCCCGTAATTTTATTATTAGTTCTGGTCAAAAGCAAATCGGTTATATTACTGATACTGGCTATATTAATAAAAAACATTTTAAGCGTCTTGAAAATCTAGAACTATATTTATTTGAGAGCAATCATGATATTGAGATGTTAATGAATGGGCCTTATCCAACTTGGTTAAAAAGAAGAGTCTTAGGAAGCTATGGTCATCTTTCAAATCGCGATGCAGCAATTTATTTAGCGAAATTAATTGGGCCAAAAACCAAAAATATTGTCTTAATTCATTTAAGTCAAAAAAATAATAAACCACAAATAGCTTTAGCTACAATAAACGAGGTTTTTGCCGAATATGGTCTTGTCCTTCCTAAAATTATTTGTGCCGAACAGAATTGCCAAACAGAGGTAATAAAGATATAATAATATCAAGAAGATGTTTCGTTGTTTTAAAAATAATATACTGATGGAGGTAATATTATGAATGAATCAAAAAAACAAAAAAAGTACTATCTGCAGTTAAAACTAAAAAAAAAGAACAAAGTAGAATTCATCACTCTTATAAATGATAGTCTGCCTGAAATAGACAAAATAACATCAATCAGTTATACAAAAGAAAGATTCTTAGCGCTTTTTCATCCGTCTTTTATTAAATATATTTTAAATAATTATGATAGTGGCGATTTAGTTGTTACCTATAAAAGCGGTGAGTACATTAAAGAAATACCAACTATTCAAAGAGAAGAACGCTTCATGGCATATATAACTTGCGATGAAATTGAAGATATTATTTTTGATAAGATTATCAACAGCAAAAGAATAAATGGTCGCAAGATTACGCAGGGAGATTATTTTGTCAGCTTAATGAACATCAATTATTACTACGCCAAATTAAGAGGTGAAGAACTATTAAGGGTTCATCGGGGCCAACTAGGAAAAAGGGTGGCCATTGAAGCACTATTAAGCATGAAATTAATTAATAAACCAAATGAATATGTCCCAACCCCAGAAGATGTCGAATTAATTCAAAAAAAGCTTTTAGAAATATATTTTACTACAAGAAACTACTTTAATTTTAGGGCTCAAATAACTTTAGAAAACTTCGTCGTTGATAAAGGAATTATTCGTGAAAGAAGTAATGCTATCTTGATGAACGATATTCTGCCTTATTTAAGAGAAATAACTGACAATCCAGCAGCGGAGTATATTATTGATGAAAGCTTTCGCCCGGAGAATTTGGCGCTAATGATACCAACTCAACCCGTGATTGAAAGCTTTGCCGAGTTTTCTAGGTATGAAGATGAAAAAGCGGCGTATCACCAAAAAATGATTCGCCACAATAATTTTCAACGACCGGTAAAGAATATTTATCAAGAGAAGATTTTAGAATATCAAAGCTGTTTTGAACAAGAGCCGGAAGCGATTAATAGGTTAATTTTAGAAATAAAATAATTAAATATTAAGGAGGAGAAAAGATGATTGGCAACGATTGGGATAATAAATTATCATCGGTTTATCAAAGTGATGAATACAAGCTTTTCATTAATAAAATACATATCGAATATAATCGGAAAATAATCTATCCTTCTAACGAATACATTTATCTAGCCTTAAAACTAACTAGTTATAAAAACACAAGAGTAGTAATTATCGGTCAGGACCCTTACCACGGTGAGGGCGAAGCGCATGGTTTATCATTTTCAGTACGCCGAGGAGTAAAAATCCCCCCATCTTTAAAAAACATTTTCAAAGAGTTAAAAGCCGACTTGAATATTGATATTAATCAATGTGGCGACCTAACTAAATGGGCTAAAGCCGGGGTGCTATTATTAAACGCTATCTTAACTGTCGAAAAAGATTCGCCAGCTAGTCATAGAAATCTTGGCTGGGAGAAAATAACGGACCATATCATAAGTGTTATTAACGATAAGGAAGAACCGGTTGTTTTTGTTTTATGGGGCAAATATGCTCAAAGTAAAAAGGAATTAATTACTAATTCCAAACATCTAGTTTTAATTGCGCCACACCCGTCTCCCTTTTCAGCAAATAAAGGATTTTTTGGGAGCAAACCGTTTTCAAAAATTAATAATTTTCTTCAAAAAAATAATCTCCCGATTATTGACTGGAGATTATAATTTAAAGTCATTAATAATATCGTCTTCTAAATCTTTACCATCAAAGAAAAACCTTACTTTATAACCGTGGATTCTCCCGATTATGTTAGCCGGAAATTTTCTAACTATTTCGTTTTGCAGATTAGTATATTTATTGTAATATATTTTAGCTGCAGCCAGCTTCTCATCGGTATCTTTTATATCGCTAATAATTTTTTTAAAATCTTTATCATCTTGGAGATCTTTGTGATCGTTTTTTAATTCCATTACGGTATTGAAAATTTCTTTTAATTTCCGATCAAATTCAAAGTTAGTAATTTTTTTAGTTTTTAAATCATCTATTTCTTTTAGATAATCTTTATTGTTTTTTGCAAACTTTTTATAAACATTGTTAACAAGTGCTAAACTATCATACTTATTCCTTAAGGTTTCATCAATGATTGATTCTGCTTGTTGAATTTTGCTATTAGTTGTCTGTAATTTATTATATATAACAACATAAACAATTGCTAAGCCGCCTAAAATAATAATAGTAAATAATAAACCGTTAATAAAATCCATTTAATCATCTCAATTCTTATCTAAAAAAATTATATCATATAAGTTCGTACTTCAACAATTAAAATGATAATGATTATTAATAATCTAAAAAATTGGCAATTGCTTGTCACTATCATTTTGATAATATAGGAAAAATCAAAAAGTTATTGTATAATTAAAAATAGGTGATTAAGATGACCGAAGATATAGGCGACGTTTCAAAAATTGTAGCAAAGAAGAATATTAAAGGTCGTTTAGTAGTAATGACCTTAGGGTTCTTATTGGTTGCTTTTAATTATAACTTATTTTTAGTTAAAAATAGTTTAGTAATTGGAGGCACTAGCGGTCTAGCAATCATTGTTAATAAATTCACCGGGATAGAACCGGCTACTTTTATTTATATAACGGGTTTCTTTTTAATAATTTTAAGTTACTTTATTATTGGTCGCCGAAAAACTTTTAAAAATGCTTTCGGCTCAATTTTCTTTCCGTTATGTGTTACAATCACTTTACCACTTGCAAATTTTCTAGCTGATAAAATTATTTTTGAAAACTTTTTTTTAACAATCTTAATCTCTGGAGTATTGTGTGGTATCTCTGATGGAATGATATATAAATCAGGCTTTTCAACAGCGGGGATGGATATAGTAAGACAGATTGTTAATAAGTATATTCCTATTTCGGCTGGGAAAGCAGATTTTTACACTAACATCGTTATTATTCTAGCGGGTGGAGCGGTTTTTGGCCCTTCAAAGGTAATCTATGCCGCTTTAATTTTATTAATAAGAAGAATTATTATTGACCAAATTTTATTAGGCATTTCTGATAACAAAATGTTCTTCATCTATACTAAGAAAATAGAGCGAGTAAAAAAATATATAACCGATGATTTGAATACCGGAGTTACACTGTTTAAAACAGAAGGCGGTTATACTAAAGAAAAGGGAAAAATGATAATGTGTGTTGTTACAACGCGAGATTATTATCGATTTAAACAATCAATCCTAACAATTGATCCACAAGCCTTTATCGTTATAAATGATTGCTATGAGGTTTCCGGGGGAAAGAAAAAAAACAAATATTCTTTTATATAAAAAGGAAAGATGGGTGGTAAATAATGAAATTTATCGAAATAAATAACTGCTCAAAAGTCTATCGTAATGGTGTTACTGCTGTTGCTGATGTTAGTCTTAGTATTGCCAAAGGGGAATTCGTTTTTATTATTGGTACAACTGCCGCTGGAAAATCGACCCTAGCAAAAATGCTTTATCGAGAAGAAAAACCAACAAGCGGTGAAGTAATAGTCGGGGGAATTAATGTTGGTAAATTACGAAACGGTCGAGTATATAAATTAAGAAGAAAATTAGGAATAGTTTTTCAGGATTTTAAATTACTTCCAAAATTAACGGCGTATGAAAATGTCGCTTTCGGTTTGGAAGCGATTGGTTTAAAAAAAGACGAGATTAAGCCGAAGGTAATGACTGCTTTTGAAAGAGTAGGACTAAAGGAAAAAATGAAAAGCTACCCTAATCAGTTATCGGGTGGAGAGCAACAAAGAGTATGTATTGCGCGGGCAATTGTCAATGAGCCAAAACTATTAATATGTGATGAACCAACCGGAAACCTTGATCCAAAAACATCAAAGGAAATTATGAAAGTTATTGAAACAATAAACACAGAAATGGGAACAACCGTAATTGTTGTTACTCATGATTCAGTTATTGTTAATCGAATGAAAAAAAGAGTAATAGTTATTGAGAACGGAACTTTAGTAGGAGACTACTTGAAAGGAAGTTATAAATCAAATGAAAGTAATTAGAATTGTTCATAAAAACATTAGATATGCTTTTAAAAGTGTTTTTCGTAACTTTAGTCTTAGTATTGCTTCGATTACTTGTACAACAATTACGCTAATTTTAGTAGCGATTGCAATGATAATTTCTTTTAATGTAAATTCTGTTACAAAGGACCTAGAAGGTGAATTAAACATTGTGGTCTATCTTAATGAAAATACTACAACAGAAGAAATAACAATTATTAAAGAAAAAATCATTGCTTTAGATAACATAAGCGCTAATAAAGTAGTTTTAAAATCTAAAAACGATTGGAAATTAGAACTCCAACAAGAATCGGAAGCGTTACAAAAAACGCTCGATTATTTAAAAACAAATCCCTTATTAGACTCATTAATAGTAAATGTTGATAACGTAGATAATTTAAAACAAACAGCTGAACAAATTAAAAAGATTGAAGGAGTCAAAGAAGCAAAATATGGTGAGGGGATGGTTGAACAATTTATTTCGATATTTGATATTATCGAAAAAACAACATATGCAATTGTAGGGGCTTTAATTGTTGTAACAATCTTCTTAATCAGAAACACAATTAAATTAACAATCTTTTCTCGTCGAAGCGAAATAGAAATAATGCGTTTGGTAGGAACTTCAAATACTGTAATTAAAATGCCATTTATTTTCGAAGGATTAGTTTTAGGAATTATTGGTTCTATTATTCCGGTAATGGTGACAATCTATGGTTATATATTCTTATATGATTACTTAGACGGAATAGTCTTCTCCCGTCTAATAGTTTTAGTTAATCCTTATTATTTTGTTTTCTATATTTCAGCAATGGTTTTATTTATCGGTTCAATTGTTGGAACTCTAGGTAGTTATAACGCCGTTAGAAAGTATTTGAAGATATGATAAAAAGAATTACCCAAGCATCTTTTAGAATGCTTTTAATAACTATTTTATTATTTCCTTTAATTATAAGCCCAATCTTTGTTTTTGCTGCAACAAAAGCAAACACCATTGCTGAACTTAGAGTTGAACTGGCTGGTCTAGAACGAGAAAAGAATGCGGCACTAAATTCAAAAAAACAAACTCAGGGTGAGATTAATAATAAAAAGAATGCCATTTATTCAGCTTATAAACAAAAAGAACAAATTGAACTTGATATTGAAACGGCTAAAAAGAAAATTGCGGAAACTGAGGTAGAGATACTTGATCTAACTGAACAAACTAAAGCCTTATTAATATATTTACAAATGTCAGAGGGCGAAAACGAATACTTAATGTATATTAGCAAAGCTCAATCAATAACAGATTTAGTAATGCGCATTTCAGCAATTGAGCAGATAACTGAAAGTAACCAGAAAGATCTTGATCAGTTAAAAGATCTAATTATTCAAAATGAAAATTTACAAGTAGAGCTAGCTCAAAAAAATATTAGTCTTGACTCGACAATTAATACTTATACATCTGCTGTAGCATCGCTTAGCAATCAGCTTTATGAATTAAATGAGATTAATGAAGATATTGACAGTCAGATTAAAAATCAAAAAGCTTTAATTAGTTATTATAAAGGAATATGTAGTTCGGAAACGCAAAAACTATCTGAGTGTGTCACAATATTATCAGATACCGGCTGGAATAGGCCTTTGAATAAAGGGGTAGTTTCAAGCGAATTTGGTTATCGAACTAATCCAATAACGGGAAAAGTTAATTCCTTTCATCCGGCTGTTGATATCGCCGGGAACCCAGAGGGGACAGCGGTCTATGCCGCCGCCGCTGGAATGGTTGCAGCAATCACAGTTCGATCAAGTTGTGGAGGAAATGTTATTTATATTCATCATAATATTAATGGGGTCGCTTTTACTTCGCTATATGTTCATTTACTATCAATTAACGTTTCGGTCGGCGACTCAGTTACTGCCGCTACAAAAATCGGAACAGTAGGGGGTGGAGCATCAACCAGGTCATATGATAAGTGTAGTACGGGAGCTCATCTTCATTTTGGCATCTCCAAAGGTCATTATTTAGGTGGAGGAGCAAGTGGTTATTCATCATGGAGTAGATTTATTTCTAGCAGTATTAACCCGGGATTTTTCCCTCCTAAAGGAACTTGGTTTTATAAAAGAGCTTAGCTCTTTTTTTATTTGCTTAATAATGGTAAAATGTTAAGTGGTGATAATATGACTTTTACGACAATTGTCAAAGACGAGATAACCCATAACGAAAACAATGCCATTGAATTACTATGCGAGTTATCGGCGTATATTCATTTTAATAGTCAGATAACTAAACATAAAATAACTATCACAGTTGAAAATGCTACTGTAGCTAAAAGAGTATATAAAAACATTAAAGAACTATTTGGTACCAATATTAAAATAATCGTTCGAAATCAAAGAAGGTTAAGAATTAAGCAGATATACATATTAGAAATCAACGAGAATATACCCCAGATGTTAGAAAAATTAAATATAGATATTAGCGATCCAAAAGTTTTGCCTGAAAAATATTTTCTGGCAAGTAACGAAGAACAAATTGCCTATTTAAAAGGGATATTTCTAGCCTGCGGAAGTATTAGTGATCCGAAAATAAGTGGCTATCATTTGGAATTTACAACTAAGTATAAAAAAGAGGCTAGTTATATTCTGAATTTATTGAAGAGTTTTAATATCACAGCAAGAATATTAAAAAGAACTAGCAATTATATGACTTATGTAAAAAGCGCCGACATGATTAGTGACTTTTTAAAACTGTTAGGTGCAACAAACGCCATGTTTTATTTTGAAGACATTCGTATTTATCGCGATCATAAAAATACAGTTAATCGCCTAAATAATTGTGAAATTGCAAATCAAGAAAAGATTATTAAGACTGGTTTAAGGCAACTAAAAGAAATTGCCTATCTAAAAGAAAATGATCTTCTAGATTTATTAGACCCTAAAATCAAAGTAGTGATAGCATATCGCGAAAAATATCCAGAAACATCTTTTGAGGAATTAGCCCAAATAGTTAATATGGAAACTAACAAAAATATTGGCAAATCAGCAATCAATCACTATTTTATTAAAATTAAAAAGATTGTTGATAATCATAAAAAAAGACATCAAGCGGATAAATTGTAATTACTTTTTGTGACAAAGGAGATAATATTTGATATTATATTATTAATACTAAAGGGGTATGAATATGAGTGAACAATTTAAAGTCACATGTGGTGATAAAACTATCTTAGTAGATAAAAACGTTACTTTTTATGATATTAGTAAACAATTTCAAAATGATTTTCCTTTTGAAATTGTTGGTGTTAAAGTAAATTACGAAATAACTTCATTAACTAGTAGAATTAGTAAAGATTCCGTTTTAGAGTTTTTTGGTAAAGATGATCTTGATGGTGCAAAAATATATAAGTCGGGATTAAAATTTGTTTTTGAAGTAGCAATTAAAGATTTATATAAAAACAATTATCAAAGTGATTGCGAGATTATTTTTAATCATTCGATTGGTAATGGGATTCATGTTACCATAATAAGCGAAGTTCCCTTTGTTGAAAAAATGATTGCTGAATTAAAAACTAAAATGGTAGATTTGGTTAATCAAGATACTAAGATTGCCAAGCTTAACATTTCCAAAAAGGACGCATATAATTATTACCAACAAATAAACGATCAAGAAAAATCGATTAATGTTCATAATGTCACAAATGAAATAGTAACAATGTATAAAATGAATAGCTATTTAAATTATTTTTATACTGAGATGCCTTATAGTATTGGTTGTATAAAGAATTTTGACTTAATCTATTTGCAGGAGAACAAAGTTGGTTTAATGCTTTCTCAAGAACTAGCAGAAAACGATTGCCAATTATATGAAAAAGTAATTAAATGCTTTGAAGAAAATAATATTTGGTTAAACCAATTAAAAATTCCTTATATTGCCGCCGTAAACAAACTAGTTTCAGATTCAAAAATATTAGATTTAATGCGGGTAAATGAGATAAAATACGAAAAAACATTACTTGATGTTGTTGATGAAGTAAAGGCAAAAAACGCCAAATATATTATGATTGCCGGGCCTTCTTCTTCAGGAAAGACAACTTCTGCCAAAAAAATATCATTAATCCTTAAAGCGTATGGTTATGATCCTTTAACTATTTCTACTGATGATTATTTTGTTAATCGTTCGGATACCCCAAAAGACGCTGAAGGAAAGTATAACTATGAATGCTTGGAGGCAATGGATGTTGAGTTGTTAAATGAACAGCTAACAGCTTTAAAAGATGGTCAAGAAGTGCAGATTCCGACATATGATTTTATTAGTGGTTCAAGAATTTTTACGAGAAAACCGATTAAACTAAGCGAGAATGGGATAATTATTTTAGAGGGGTTACATTGTGTAAACGATAAACTAACACCGAAAATTGATGCTAGCCTAAAATATAAATTGTATGTTAGTCCGTTTATGCCCCTTAATATTGATCATCACAATTATATATCGACTACTGATTTAAGAATGTTAAGACGAATGATTAGAGATAATCGCCAAAGAGGAGCAAACGTTACAGACACCATAGCTTACTGGCAAAACGTTAGAAAAGGCGAAGGCCAATATATTTTTCCTTACATGAACCAAGCAGATAAAGTTATTAACACTTCTTTGGTCTTTGAACTAGGAGTTCTAAAAGTATATGCTGAACCTTTATTATATTCCGTCCCAATAGCTTCGCCATACTATAGTGAAGCTCAGAGGCTAATAAATTTTTTGAAAAACTTCTTCCCAATTCCTTCGGAATATGTAAGCAGTGATTCGATTTTAAGAGAATTTATTGGCGGAAGTATGTTTGAATAGGAGAGAAAAATGATAAAAGTTGCTATAAACGGATTTGGCCGCATCGGCCGCTTAGCTTTTCGGGAAATGATAACAACAACGGATTTTGATATTGTTGCTATCAATGATTTAACCGATGCTGAAAGTATTGCTTATTTATTAAAATATGATACAAATCATCGTAGTTTTCATGAAGATAAAATTAGTTTTCAAGACGATTACCTAGTAATTAATAACCAAAAGAAAATCAAAGTATATGCTGAAAAAGATCCGCGTAATTTACCATGGCAAGACCTAGCGGTTGATATTGTTCTTGAGTGTACCGGAGTGTTTACTGATGAAGAAGGGGCACTTAAGCATATTGCGGCCGGAGCAAAAAAGGTAATAATCTCTGCGCCAGGAAAAGGAAATATGAAGACCATAGTCTATGGCGTTAATGAACAAATTTTAGATGGCAGTGAGCAGATCATTTCCGCTGCGAGTTGTACAACAAATTGTTTGGCACCAGTTGTTAAACTTTTAAATGATAATATTGGGATCGAAAAAGGCTTTATGACAACTGTTCATGCTTATACTAACGATCAAGAAACACTTGATATTGCTCACAAAAAAGGAATTAATTCACGTCGGGGACGAGCCGCAGCAATGAACATTGTTCCTTCTTCAACCGGTGCTGCAAGTGCAATTGGTCTAGTAATTCCTGAATTGCTAGGGAGGTTTGATGGTACCGCTTTTAGAGTCCCAGTTAGTGATGGTTCAGTTATAGATTTAACTATTGAACCAAAAAGAAATACGACGGTTGAAGAAATAAACAACTTATTCATAAACAATCAAACCGATGTCCTAAAAGCAACGAGCGATCCGATTGTCTCAAGTGATATAATAGGTAAAAGGTATGGTGCTTTAGTTGATCTCCAACTGACAACAATTCTTGAAAACAATGACAAGCAATTAATAAAAGTCGTCGCCTGGTATGATAATGAATTAGGCTATACGGCCCAAATGATTAGAACAATGAAGGTATTAATGAATATCAAATAGTGTCATGCGACACTATTTTTATTTGTTTAAAGTCGTCGCTTGGTTTATAATGGGATTAAGAATAGGTGGTTTTTATGTATAAAAAAGTTCAAGACATCGATATAAAAGGTAAAACCGTTCTAGTCAGATGTGATTATAATGTTCCAATTAAAAACGATAAAATCTTAGACGATAATAAGATTATTTCTTCTTTTAAAACAATTGAGTATCTAATTAGCCAATCATGCAAGATAATAATTTTATCTCATTTAGGCAAGATAAATAGCGAGTCTGATAAAGAAAAATATTCGTTAGCTCCAATAGCTGAATATTTAAGGCAAAAAATTAACACTAAAATAATTTTTGCTAAGCAACCAAGAAACATAGCGCTGTATCAAAAAATAAAAGAAATGTTACCTGGGGAAATTATCCTTTTAGAGAACACTCGTTTTGAAGATTTTCCTCATAATTTAGAGAGTAAAAACGATCCGCAGTTGGCAGATTATTGGGCGGGATTAGCCGACATATTTGTAATGGATGCTTTTGGCTCTGCGCATCGGCGCCACGCATCAACATATGGTGTTGCCAAAAAATTGCCAAATTGTATTGGGTTTCTAGTGCAAGCTGAGTTAGCAGCTTTAGAGAAATTGGTCATTAATCCTAAACGACCATTTACAATGATGATCGGCGGAGCAAAAGTTGATGATAAAATTATATTGATTGAAAAACTAGTTGAAAACTGTGATCATTTATTGTTAACTGGAGGGATTGCTAATAGTTGTTTAAAAGTTCTTGGCTTTAACATTGGTGAATCACTTGCCACAAAAGACCAAGAAACTTTAGCTAAGTTAAGAAAACTATTACTTGATCATAAAGATAAAATTATGCTTCCACTTGATGCTATTGTTGGGCGAATATATGATAGTAACTATATTGCTTATCAAAATATCGACCAACTAATGGATGATGATATTATTTGTGACATTGGTCTTAAAACAATCAATAAATATCAAACTGCTATTGAAAAATCTGCCACGGTATTTATTAATGGAACTCCCGGGATTTATGAAGAACCAAAATTTGCCAATGGCACAAAAGAATTATTTAACGTTATAGTAAAAAGCAAAGCAGCTTCAGTTGTTGGTGGTGGCGACTCAGTTAGTGCGGCTCATCAATTTGGCTTAGCAAAAAAGTTTGACTTTTTATCAACTGGGGGAGGAGCCACACTAGATTATATAGTTGATGGCAATTTGCCTGCTTTAGATGCAATTAGTGAGGTCGAAAATGGATAGATATATTGTTATTAATTTAAAACAAAATTTTTGTTTAGAAGAGCATCAACATTATGCTCATCAATTAAAAAAAATCTTACCAACAAAAGTTAAGTTAATTGTTTGCCCATCAAGTCCTTTCTTATCTTGTTACCGCGATTGTCGTTCTTTTTTAGGGGCCCAGGACTTATCAAGATATCCGGAAGGATCATATACTGGAGAAATAAGCGCTAAACAGTTAGCTAGCTTAGATGTTAAATATGCTTTAGTTGGCCATAGTGAAAGAAGAGAATTTTTTAATGAAGATAGCAAAATCATTTCTGAAAAGGTTGCCAACCTTCTTAAATCTGGAATTCGTCCTATTTTAATAGTTGGTGAGACCCTTGAACAAAAGAATAAAAACGGTATTTATATGGCGTTAGAAAAACAACTTGCTACCGTTTTAAATGACTTTAAGCGAGAAGAAATTAAGAACGTTATTATTGCTTATGAACCAATCTGGGCAATTGATTCATATGACAATCCAGAGGTATGTAAAATAGATGAAATAGTTGCTTTTATTAAAACTATAATTTTAAATTATTATAAATTAAATCTGCCTATATTATATGGCGGCAGTATAAATGAAGAAAACATAGATGAATTACTAAAAATAAAGGGAATAGAAGGTTTCTTAATTGGGACCGCTTCTCTCGACGTAAACAAAGTCCAAAAGATGATTGATATTTTAAATAAATAATCAGTCTTTTTTTGCTTTAAAAAATCTAACAAATTTTAAATTAACCGAGGAGCTATCTATGGAAAAGCCTGTCAGAGTTTTAATAATTGATGATAGTATTAAATTAATTAAGACGATCAAAGAATATTTTAATATTAATAAATTAATTCAAATAACTGGCGAGGGGTATAATGGTGAGGAAGGACTTAACTTAATACTAAGTAACCAACTAAACTATGATGTTATTATAATGGATATTATAATCTCTAAAAAGGATGGTATCGCTATCTTAGAAACGATGAAGGCTCAAAAAATAAATAAAAAAGTAATGATAATTACCAGCTTTAATCAAGCTGATATTTTTAAAAAATTAAGTGAATATAAAATAAGTTATTTTCTTCTAAAGCCGTTTGATTTTGCTGACTTTGAAAGAAAAATAATTGAGTTGGCTCAAGATCATATCCCTAATTGGCCACCTTCGCCCCAAAAAGAAATATTAATTATAAACAAGTTATTACACTCTTTAGGAGTTCCCTCTAGTATAAAAGGATATCGTTATTTAAGAGAAAGCATTTGCTTAATATGTGAAAACCCAAGGCTTTTTGATAGCGTTACTAAACATCTTTATCCCCAAATAGCAGCGAAGAACAATACTACTTCTTCTAATGTTGAACGAGCTATTCGGCATGCGATAGAAGTTAGTTGGAGTCGTGGTAACTACGATTTAATGGAGGAAATTTTTGGTCACAGCATCAGTATGGAAAAAGGAAAACCAACTAATTCTGAGTTTTTGGCAACGATTGTTGATAAAATAAAACTAGAAAGTTAAAAGATAGTTTTTGTATTTAAGTACTAGTTGTGGTAACATTTAGGTAAGGTGAAACTATGAAGAAAATAATGATGATTATTTTAGACGGCTTTGGAATCAGAGAAGAAGAAAAAGGCAACGCAATAAAACTCGCTAAAATGAATAATTTTATTAAACTATGGGATGAATATCCCCATTGTCTATTAAAAGCTTCAGAAAAAGCGATTGGTTTAGCTAAAGGTCAAATGGGTAATAGTGATATTGGCCATCTTACTATTGGGGCGGGACGTTTAATAAAAAAAGGTTACTTTCAAGTAGCTGAAGCTTTTAATAAACACCAGTTTAAAGATAATCAAGATTATAATGCTATGATTAACTATGCCAAAAGCTATGATAAGCCGATTCATATTATGGCCTTAATGTCTGATGGCGGAGTTCATTCGCATATCAACTTTGTATATGCTATGCTCCAACAATTAGTATTTGATCAAATGACAAAAGTTTATATTCATGTTATTACCGATGGTCGCGATACCAAAACAAATGCTGCGATGGAATATATAAAAGAATTAACTCTTGTGACAAAAGGTTTAGGAGTTGGCGAAATAGTTTCGGTTTGTGGCCGTTATTATGCCATGGATCGCGATAAAAACTGGGATCGAACTAAAAAGTATTATGATCTAGTTACAAGGAACATGGGCACGACTTCATTAAATATTAATGATACAATCAGGAAAATGTACGCACAAGAGATTAGCGACGAATTTCTTTTACCTATATCGTTAGCCTCAGATAAAGTGATAAAAGATGGTGATTGTTTATTATGGATGAATTATCGCAGCGATCGCGCCAAGCAAATTATTCAGGCTTTGACTGATGAAAACTTTAATGAATTTAATCACTATCAACTGCCAAATCTAAAAGTATATTCATTGTGTCCAATAGATACTAAACTTAATTGTAGAAATATTCTTGAAGATGTAGAAGTTAATAATAGTTTAGGTATTTATCTTTCTCAATTAGGATTAACACAAGCAAGAATTGCGGAAAGCGAAAAATACCCTCACGTTACATATTTCTTTGATGGTGGCCAGAAAATTCGCCTTCAAGGTTGCTCTTCTTTTCATATTCCTTCTCCGGAAGTAGCGACATTTGATTTAAAACCGGAAATGGCTGCTGTTGCTGTAACTAAAACGGCAATTAAATGTATGGAAAGTGACTTTGATTTTATCTTAGTTAATTATGCGAATCTCGATATGGTTGGCCATACTGGTAATATGGAAGCGGCCATTAAAGCTTGTCAAGCAGTTGATATTTGTCTAGGAAAGCTAGTTGAAGAAGCAGCCACCAATTTTTATACTTTAGTTATACTAGGCGATCATGGTAACGCTGAGCACATGATTGATGAAAACAATAAGCCAATAACAACCCATACTACAAATCCTGTTCCTTTTATTATTACCGATAATAAACTGGAATTAGCCAACGGTGATTTAACAATGGTCGCACCAACCATTTTAAAATATATGAATATTTCTATCCCTAAAGAGATGAGAGAAACAGAACTGTTATTTGTTGAAGACGAATAATAAATAAAGCCTATTTTTAAAGAATTGTTGATACTGATAACAATTCTTTTAATTTCCTTTAAATTATGGTTGATTTTATAAAAATAACTTGCTATAATGAGCGTTGTATGACTGCGATGATGTGCAAGGTTGCTGATACACTAGGAGTTGTTGCTCACAGTGATAACCAATCAGGTAATTTGGACGGAGCAAGTCTATACTAGATATAGGCGAAAGGAGGACATGTCAATATGTCAAATAACAAAGTTCGTATTAACCTAAAGGCTTATGACCATCGAGTATTGGATCAAGCTGCTGGGAAAATAGTTGAAACTGTTAAGAGAACTGGAGGAATAGTTTCTGGTCCAGTACCTCTACCAACAGAAATTGGTAAGGTTACCGTTATTAGGGCTGTACATAAGTACAAAGATTCACGAGAACAATTTGAAATGCGTACGCATAAAAGATTAATCGAAATCAAAGACCCTAGCAAAGAGACTATTGAAGCTTTGACGCATTTGGATTTACCAAGTGGCGTTGATATCAATATAAAATAAAACAATAATTAAATGGAGGATATTATGAAAGGAATCTTAGGACGTAAAGTCGGAATGACTGAAACTTTTACAAAAGAAGGAAAAGTTATTCCTGTCACAATCGTTATAGTTGAGCCAAATGTTGTTACTCAAGTTAAAACAAAAGAAAATGATGGTTACAGCGCAATTCAATTAGGCGTATTTGACAAAAAAGAAAAAAACGCTAGCAAAGCTAGTATTGGTCACGCTAAAAAAGCTGGGACCACTCCTAAGCGCTTCTTAAAAGAGATAAGAGATGTTGATGCTACTTATAACTTAGGAGATCAAATTGGCGCAGATGTTTTTACCCCAGGAGAGTATGTTGATGTTACTGGGACAAGTAAAGGAAAAGGAATGCAAGGTGTTATTAAGCGCCACAATCAATCTCGTGGCCCAATGACTCACGGATCTCGTTTTCATCGTCGCCCTGGTTCAATGGGAACAATGTTGCCAATGCACGTTTTAAAAGGTAAGAAGTTGCCTGGACATATGGGTAATGAGACAAAAACTATTCAGAACCTAGAAATTATCGAAGTGAATGTTGCTGAAAATTATTTGATGATAAGCGGTAACGTTCCTGGACCGAAAAAAGGATTAGTATTAATTAAATCGGCAATCAAAAATATTAAACCAACTACAGCAAAAGACTTAATTAATTATCAAACTGAGTCGGTAATAGATGAAGTAATTGAAGAAACAGTATTAGAACCAATTGAAACTATTGAAGTGGAAGTTCAAGAAGAAACTTCGGAAGTAGTAGAAAATGTTGAGGAAATTAATGAACCTGTCGTTGTTGAAGAAACCACAGAAGATAGCAATATCGAAGTTTCAAGCGAAGAGGAAAAAGAAACCGAAGGGGAAAGCAAGTAATTGCTTCGCTTAGAAAGGTGATTTAAGATGACAAAAATAAGAGTTAAAAATTTAAAAAATGAAACTATTAAAGACTTAACATTAAATGATACTGTTTGGAATATTGATGTAAATGATATTGTTTTAAAAAAAGCGATTGATTTACAACTGGCTGCAACAAGACAAGGAACAGCGAAAACAAAAACTCGTGCTGAGGTTTCAGGCGGGGGAAAAAAACCTTGGAAACAAAAAGGTACTGGTCGTG
Organism: uncultured Muribaculaceae bacterium; assembly: GCA_964435635.1. Classification (GTDB taxonomy): domain Bacteria; phylum Bacillota_I; class Bacilli_A; order RF39; family UBA660; genus DAOOOU01. The sequence continues at coordinate 11,686 of CAYSZU010000001.1, read as the reverse complement.
CTCGTCAAGGTTCAATTCGTGCTGTGCAATGGCGCGGTGGTGGTGTTGCTTTTGGTGTAACCCCACGAAGCTATAGTTTTAAAATTAATAAAAAAGAAAGAATGCTAGCATTAAAAAGCGCTTTAACGCATAAGACTAACGATAAAGAATTAGTTGTTATAGACAACCTTAATTTACCGACATTAAAGACAAAAGATTTTATTGAAGTATATAATGTGTTGAACTTAAAAGGAAAGGTATTATTTGTAACTGCTGAAGATAATGAAAATTTATTTATGGCTACAAGAAATACTGATAACGCTTATGTAATTTTAGCAAACGAAATAAATGTTTACGACATTGTTAATTCTGATACTTTAGTTTGTGATGAAGCTGCTATTGAAGCAATAGAGGAGGCGCTTAAATAATGAAAGATTATACAGATATTATTATTGCTCCTGTTATTACCGAAAAATCAGCTCAAGCATCAAAGAATAACGTTTACACTTTTAAAGTTGCTAAGTCTGCTAATAAAATTGAGATTAAGAAAGCAATTGAAGCGGCTTTTAGCGTTAAGGTTGAAGATGTAAGAACGTTGAATACAAAACCTAAAGATAAAAAAGTTGGTAAATATACAGGAAAAACTAAAACATATAAAAAAGCAATCGTCGCGCTTAAAGATGGCGAAAGTATAGATTTATAGGAGTGATATTATGGCAATAAAGAAATATAAGCCGACGACTAATGGCCGTCGAGATATGACTACGCTAGTCAACGAAGAAATAACTTCATCAGTTCCTGAAAAAAAGCTTTTAGTTGCTAAAAACAAAAGTGGTGGTCGAAATAACCAAGGGAAATTGACAGTTAGACATATCGGTGGCGGGGTAAAAAGAAAATATCGGCTAATTGATTTTAAAAGAAATAAACTTGATGTAACTGGCAAAGTTATGACAATTGAATACGATCCAAATCGTAATGCAAATATCGCTCTTGTTTATTACCGTGATGGTGAAAAGAAATATATTATTGCTCCCAAAGATTTAAAAGTGGGCATGATTATTGGAAACGGAGAAAAAGCTGATATTAAGGTAGGTAACGCGTTACCACTTAAGAATATTCCAGTAGGAACCAACGTTCATTGTATTGAACTAAAACCAGGCAAAGGAGCAGAGATTGCTCGAAGTGCTGGAACTAGTGCCCAAATACTTGGCCGAGAAGGTAAATACGTTATGTTAAGATTACAGTCGGGAGAAACAAGAAATGTTCTCGGAACTTGTATGGCAACTATCGGATCTGTTGGTAATGAAGACTACGAATTAATAAATCTTGGTAAAGCAGGTCGTAAACGTCACATGGGAATTAAACCAACGGTTCGTGGTTCAGTTATGAATCCAAATGACCATCCACATGGTGGTGGTGAAGGAAGAGCACCAATTGGCCGTAAGGCACCAGTTACTCCTTGGGGTAAACCGGCGCTTGGCTATAAGACAAGAAACAAAAAGAAAGCATCCGGCAAGTTAATAATAAGCCGTAAAAAGAAAAAATAGGAGGGAATAAGATGGCAAAAAGTATTAAAAAAGGACCTTATGTCTTTGATAGACTATTAAAAAAGATCCAAACCTTAAATAAAAACGAAAAAAAAGAAGTTACAAAAACTTGGTCACGCCGTTCAACAATCTATCCTGATTTTATCGGCCATACAATCGCTATTCATAATGGTAAGGAATTTATTCCGGTATACATTACAGAAGATATGGTTGGTCATAAACTTGGTGAGTTTGCGTTAACTCGTAAATTCGGCGGACATGCTGGCAAAAAGTAGGAGGGGAGAATAAATAATGGAAGCATATGCAATACATAAAAGTGCAATGATAGCTCCTCGTAAAGCGAGAATGACTCTTGATTTAGTAAGAGGTAAAAGTATTAAGGTAGCTCAAGGTATTTTAGAAAATACTAATACCAAAGGAAGTCGTTTAATTATAAAAGTATTAAACTCTGCAGTTGCTAACGCGGTAAATAATAATGGCGCTAAGGAACAAGATTTAATCATCTCTGAATGCTTTATTAATCCGGGGCCTATTTATAAAAGAGTTAAATTCGGCAGTCGAACAAAAGTTGACCGAAGAGATAAAAGAACAAGTCATATAACAATAAAAGTTACTGACTTAAAGGAGGCAAAATAAATGGGACAAAAAGTAAATCCAATTGGATTTAGATTAGGAATAACTAAAGATTGGGAATCAAAGTGGTTCGCATCAAATAAAGATTTTGGTACTTTATTAAATAAAGATATAAAAATCCGTAAATTTATTGCTAATAAATTAAAAGACGCTGCTATTGCCTCAGTTATTATTGAACGTAATAAAAAAAGAACAGACGTTAAAATTATTACTGCTAAGCCAGGAGTAATCATTGGCCGTGGTGGTGAAGACATCGAAAAGCTTAGAAACGCTCTAAAGAAATTAGTTAGCGAAGAAATATATATTTCAATCGTTGAAGTTAAAAACCCTGATTTAAATGCTAAATTAGTAGCTGATAATATCGCTGCTCAAATTTCTAACCGCGCACCATTTCGTGGTGCTCAAAAAAGAGCAATTAGAAATACAATGAAAGCTGGTGCTAAGGGAGTGAAAACTCTTGTAGCTGGTCGTTTAGGCGGCGCTGAAATGGCTCGTTCTCAACATTATACCGAAGGAACTGTTCCACTGCACACCCTAAGAGCGGACATTGATTATGCTCATTCTGAAGCAAATACAACTTATGGAAAAATTGGCGTTAAAGTATGGATCTATAAAGGAGAAATTCTTCCTGCCAAAAAGCAATCGAAAGGAGAGGTTAAGGATGTTAATTCCGAAGCGAACTAAATATCGTAAATCTCATCGCGTTTCGTATGACGGACACGCCAGGGGAAATACCGAATTACATTTTGGCGAATATGGTTTGCAAGCCAAAGAGGGCGCTTGGATAAGTGCTCGTCAAATAGAAGCGGCTCGTATTGCGATGACTCGTTATATGAAACGTGGTGGAAAAGTTTGGATAAACATTTTCCCTCACCTACCCTTAACTAAGAAGCCTTTAGAAACGCGTCAAGGAAAAGGAAAAGGAAGTATTGAAGAGTGGGTTGCAGTTGTTAAAACAGGGAAGATTATGTTTGAAATTGGTGGCGTTACTGAAGAAATAGCTCGTGAAGCACTTCGTTTAGCCCAACATAAATTACCAATCAAATGTAAATTCGTAACGAAAGAACAAAGTGGTGACGCAAATGAAAATTAAAGAATTAAGATCTCTCACAATTGAAGATCTAAATAAGAAAATTACAGAATCTAAAAAAGAATTGTTTGATTTAAGATTAAAACAAGCGGCCGGGCAACTAGAAAAGCCATCAAGAATGCGCGAATTACGTAAAGATGTCGCAAGAATGAAAACAATTATTCGTGAAAGAGAATTAGAAAATGGAGGCGATCAATAATGGCTGAAACCAAGAGACAGGAATTAATCGGAAAAGTAGTTAGCGCTAAAGCTGACAAAACGATATCTGTTTTAGTTGAAACATATCGAAAAAGTCGTCTTTATGGCAAAAGAGTAAAATACTCAAAGAAGTATGCAGCTCACGATGAAATGAATAAAGCAAAAGAGGGAGATACAGTTAAAATTGCAAGTACTAGACCATTATCAAAATCTAAACATTTTGAATTAATCGAAGTAATTGTCGAAGCTGTAATCCTTTAGGAGGTATCATTATGGTAATGCAAGAATCAAGACTTAAAGTTGCCGATAATTCTGGCGCAAGAGAATTACTTGTTATCAGAGTATTAGGTGGATCAACTGTTAAAAGTGGCAATATCGGTGATATCGTTGTGGGAACAGTAAAAAAAGCTATTCCGAATAGCAATATAAAAAAAGGTAAAGTAGTAAAAGCAGTTATTGTTAGAACTGTTTCAGGAGCGAGAAGAAAAGACGGATCATTTATTAAATTCGATGATAATGCTTGTGTTTTAATCAAAGAAGACAAAAGTCCTCTTGGATCAAGAGTATTAGGGCCAGTGGCCAGAGAATTACGTGATAAAGATTTTATGAAAATTATTTCTTTAGCTAATGAAGTGTTATAGGAGGTCTTATGAAAATAAAAGTTGGCGATCAAGTTAAAATACTTGTTGGAAAAGACAAAGGCAAAGAAGGAAAAGTAGTTAAAACTTTTAGAGATATTAATAAGGTTCTAATTGAAGGATTAAATATGGCGAAAAAGCATTCTAAGCCGAATAACACAAATGAAAAGGGAGGTATCTTTGATATTGAAACCCCAATTCATGCATCAAACGTTAAAGTAATAGCAAATGCTACTAAACCAGAAAAAAAAGCGAAGGTTGAAAAAGCACCAAAGGTTGTTAAAAAACCAGTAGCTAAAAAAACCGAAAAGAAAGTTAGTTAGGGGTGATGTGAATGAGTAATTTTAAAGAACTTTATAACAAAGAAATCGTTGGTAAAATGATGAAAGAATTTAAATATAGTTCAATCACAGAAGTACCAAAACTAGATAAAATAGTAATAAATATGGGTGTTGGTGAAGCTTCGCATGATTCAAAATTCATCGAGGCTGCAGTTAAAGATTTAGAAATAATTTCTGGTCAAAAACCAGTTGTTAACAAAGCTCGTAAGTCAATAGCTGGATTTAAACTAAGAGAAGGACAATTAATTGGAACTAAAGTTACCCTACGTGGAGAAAACATGTATAACTTTATGGAAAAACTTGTTCGTGTTGCTCTTCCTAGAGTAAGAGATTTTAGAGGAATTCCAAAAACATCTTTTGACGGTAAGGGTAATTACACTTTAGGAATTAAAGAACAATTGATATTCCCTGAGATAGAATACGATAGTGTTTTAAAAATCAGAGGAATGGATATTATTTTTGTAACTACCGCTAAAACAAATGAAGAGGCATTAAGCTTATTGAGCGCATTTAAAATGCCTTTCAAGAAGTAGTAGAGGAGGAAATATTTTATGGCAAAGAAAAGTATGGTTGTTAAACAACAAAGAACGCCAAAGTTTCAGACTAGAGCATATACTCGTTGCGAAAGATGTGGACGTCCTCATGGCGTACTTCGCAAGTTTAAATTATGCCGTATTTGCTTTAGAGAATTAGCAAATAAAGGTCAAATACCTGGCGTGAAAAAATCTAGTTGGTAAGAAAGGAGGAGTTTAAATTATGGTTGGAGATATAATAGCAGATATGCTAACAAGGATTCGTAATTCGAATCAAATGAAATATGAAAAGGTTGAAGTATTGGGTTCAAAAATGACTTTAGGTATTGCTGAAATACTAAAGCGCGAAGGTTATATAGCAGATTTTGAATATACTAAGAATACGACTGGTGATAGATTAACTTTAACACTAAAATATGGTGAGAAAAAAGAAAGAGTTATTATCGGGTTAAGAAGAATTAGTAAATCAGGACTTCGAGTTTATGCCAAAAGTGATGAAATTCCTCGTGTTCTTAACGGACTGGGAATTGCTATCATTTCAACTTCAAAAGGTTTAATGACCGATAAAGAGGCTCGTGAAGCAGGCCTAGGAGGAGAAGTACTTGCCTATATTTGGTAAGGAAAAAAGCTAATGAGTAGAATTGGAAAAAGAGAATTAGTTATTCCAGAAGGAGTAACAGTTACAATTAATAAACCAACAGTTATTGTTAAAGGCCCAAAAGGAGAATTAACATTTAACTATCGTGAGTTAGTTGAAGTTGAGGAAAAAGAAGGAAAAATTTTTACTACTAGAATCAATGAAACGAAACAAGCAAAACAATTACACGGAACAACTAACTCGTTAATTAACAACATGATTATTGGCGTAACCGTTGGTTACTCAAAAAATCTTGAAGCAGTTGGGGTTGGGTATAAGTTTATTGTAACGGGATCAAAAATCACTATTAGTGCTGGTTTTTCACACCCCGTTGAAGTAATTGTTCCTAGTGATTTGAAAGTTGAATCAATTAGTAACACAGAAATATCTATTTTTGGAATAGATAAACAAAAAGTATCTGAATTTGCGGCTAATGTTCGTAAAATACGTCAACCAGAGCCTTATAAAGGTAAAGGTATTCGTTATAAAGATGAACATATTCGTCGTAAAGAAGGAAAGAAAGCAGCTTAATAAGGTAAAGGAGTCAAGAGTATGATAAAAAAAGAATCAAAAAATGATACACGCAAATTAAGACATAAAAGAATTCGCGCAAAAATAAGTGGAATTGCTGAATGTCCTAGATTAAATGTTTTTAGATCAAATAATCAAATATTTGCGCAAATAATTGACGATGTAAAAGGAGTTACCTTAGTGAGCTCTTCGTCAGTTGAATTAAAAATTAAAAATGGTGGAAACGTTGAAGGAGCAGCTGTTGTAGGTAAAGATATTGCCGCTAAAGCAAAAGCTAGCAAAATTAAAAAAGTCGTTTTTGATAGAGGTGGATACCTTTATCACGGACGAGTTAAAGCATTAGCTGATGCTGCTCGTAAAAACGGCCTAGAATTCTAAGAGGGAGGTAAACATATGCAGAAACAGGAAATGGATCCTAAGAAAAAATTACTTGAAGAAAAAGTTGTCTCAATTAGTCGCGTTACCAAAGTAACTAAGGGAGGCCGTCATTTTAGATTTTCAGCAACTGTTGTTGTAGGAAATCGCAAGGGTTTAGTTGGGATAGGAACGGGCAAAGCAAACGAAGTACCAGAAGCGATTAAGAAGGCGATTCAAAGCGCTAATAAAAACGTTTCAAAAGTCGCTTTAATTGATAATAGAACAATTCCACACGAAGCAAAAGCTAAAGTAGGACGTTCAGAAGTATTGATTAAACCAGCTAAAGAAGGTACAGGAGTTATAGCCGGTGGCGCTGCTCGAGCTGTTCTTGAGTTAGCCGGGATTAAAGATATAGTATCTAAATCCCTAGGATCAAACACTAAAATTAATGTTGCAAAAGCAACATTAGAAACTCTTAGAATGCAAAGAACAGCAACAAGAATTGCTGCTCTACGCGGAAAGAAAGTTGAGGAGTTATAAGATGAAATTAAACTTATTGGAAAAATCTCCAGAAGCTAAAGCTCGAAAAAGAGTTGGTCGTGGTACCGGAAGTGGCATGGGAAAAACATCAACTAGAGGAGAAAAAGGACAAAAAGCTCGTAGTGGATCAAGTATTCCAGCTTGGTTTCAAGGTGGGCAATCTCCTTTGTATCGCCGTCTTCCTAAAAGAGGTTTTAATAACGCTCGTTTCACCATTAGATATGCAACAATAAACCTAAATGATTTAAATAAATATTTTAAAGACGGAGACGTAGTTACTCCGGAATTATTAAAAGAAAATGGAATAATTAAAAAGCAGTTAAATGGGGTAAAAGTCTTAGCAACTGGTAATTTAGAAAAAAAATTAACCATCAAAGCGCAGAGATTTTCAACCGCTGCTGTAACTAAAATTGAAAGTGCTGGCGGAAAAGCTGAGGTGATTTAGATGTTTGGGAAACTTAAACAACTAATTAGCCCATCTAATAAAGACTTAAGGAAAAGAATCTATTTTACCTTAATGTGTTTAGCCATCTTTATTCTAGGTTGTAATATTACGGTTCCTTGGGCTTCAGTTGTTTATGAAGAACTAGGTTTTCTAGAAATATTCAATTTAATGTCAGGTGGCGGTTTACAAAACTTTTCCATCTTTGCTTTAGGAGTAACACCATATATTACTGCTTCGATTATTACTCAGTTACTTCAAATGGATATCATTCCATATTTTAAAGATTTAAAAGAACAAGGTTATACTGGACAGCAAAAAATCAACAAGATTAATCGTTACTTAGGAATATTATTTGCTTTCATTCAAGGTTATGTGTTCTCAATTGCATATTTAGGTTCAACCGATGTGATTGTTATTCTAAAGACAACTTTAGTAATAACAGCCGGTACGGCTTTCCTATTATGGTTAGGAGATCAAATAACAAGTAAGGGAATTGGTAATGGAATGTCATTACTAATTATGGCGGGGATTATAAAATCAATGCCAACCATCTTTGTAGTAGCGTTTGATACCTTAGTAAAAGGAACAATTTTTAGCGCTACAATCGGAAGCATCTTCTACACTCTCTTCATTCTTGTTTACCTAGCAATTATTGTTGGGATAATATGGATTCAGTTGGCTGAAAGAAGAATTCCAATTCAATATTCTAATCGAACCAATAGTGCTTATGGAGGAAGACAAAACTTTCTACCAATTAAATTGAACTCCGCCGGAGTAATACCTGTCATCTTCGCTTCAACATTAATTACAATTCCGGTGACAATTGTCCAATTTTTAAAAAACCAAAGCGCCGTTGATTTTGTTAATAAGTATATTATGTATACTTCAAATACCGGTTTTATTCTATATATTATTCTGATAATGTTCTTTGCATATTTTTATACTTTCTTACAAATGAACCCAGAAGATATGTCAAAAAACTTGAATAAAAGCGGAGCTTATATTCCGGGAGTAAGACCAGGAAAAGAAACAACCGATTACTTATCAAATTCAATTGGTAAACTAACTATTATTGGAGCCTTGTTTCTAGTCGTCGTTGCGGGATTGCCAATTATCTTTTCGAAGATATTTAGTCTTTCTAGTCAAGTGACAATCGGAGGAACAGGACTGTTAATTGTTGTTGGGGTTGCAATTGAAACATATAAACAAATTGAAAGTAGTTTAGTAAGTAGAAACCATAGAAGGGGATTGAGAACATGAAAAATATAATATTTGTTGCTCCACCAGCAGCAGGAAAAGGAACGCAAAGTGAAAAACTAGTTGAAAAATATGGCTATACGCATATTTCAACCGGAGACTTATTGCGAGACGTAAGGAGCGAAGGCTCTGAGCGAGCTAAAACTATTATTGAATACCAAGATAAGGGGATTTTAGTTCCAGACGAAATCGTTGTTGATTTATTAAAGGATCGCTTATTAAAACCTGATATCACAAACGGTTATATTCTTGATGGATATCCAAGAACAATCAAGCAGGCTGAGATTTTAACTGCAATGTTAGAAGAAATTGGCGGAGCTGATTATATTGTTATTTATTTAGACATAGAATATGAACTAGCAATGCAAAGAACTTTAGGTAGAAGAGGCTGCTCAAATTGTGGTGCTAATTATAACATCTACTTTGAAGCTTTTAAACCTAAAATAGAAGGCATTTGTGATAGTTGTGGTAGTTTGGTTGTTCAAAGAAGCGATGATAATGAAGAGACATTTAAAACTAGGTTTGAAACAATGGCTAAAAATTGTGAACCAGTATTAGAATATTATCGTAATCTTGGTAAACTATATGACGTTAAAGTTGATGCTGAAGCACCTGAGATCTTCAAAAAGATCGAACAGATCCTAAGTAGTGATCAATAAATGATTATCATTAAAAGTGATAAAGAAATTGATTTAATGAAGAAAGCGGGACATATTAATTATTTATGTCACCGCCTTCTTGAATCAAAAATTAAACCAGGAGTTACGACCGGCGAATTAAACAAGATAGCGGCTGACTTCATAAAAGAAAACAATTGTGAATCATCATTTTTAAATTATAATGGTTATCCCGGTTCAATATGTACCTCGATTAACGAAGAAGTTGTTCATGGTATTCCGGGAAAACGAAAATTAAAAAGCGGAGATATTATCTCAATTGATATTGGGATTAACTATCAAGGATATCATTCTGATTCAGCTAATACTTACGGGGTTGGTGAGATCAGTAGCGATAAACAGCATTTGATCGAAAACACGAAAAAAGCTCTTGATAAAGGGCTAAGTGAGGTGAGGGCTGGAGCTAAACTAGGAAATGTTAGTTATGCAATTGAAAAACATGCCAAGCAACATCGTTTGAGCGTGGTTAGAGAGTTAGTTGGTCATGGTGTTGGCCAAGAATTACATGAAGATCCTGACATCCCAAATTATGGGAAATATAACACCGGAATAGTACTCAAACCAGGGATGACATTAGCAATAGAGCCAATGTTAAATCTCGGGGTAAAAAGTATATATATGTTAGATGATGATTGGACTATTGTAACTGCTGATCATCAGCCGTCAGCTCATTTTGAACACACTGTTCTAGTGACTAAAGATGGTTATCTAAATTTGACAGGAGAATGATAAATGGCCAAAGAAGAAAAAATTGAAATTGAAGGCAAAGTAACTGAAGTCCTTAAGGGCGGAGGTTATATGGTTCAATTAACAAATGGTTATACTGTAGAAGCCTACGTTTCTGGTAAAATGCGCGTTAATATGATTCGTATTCTACCAGGCGACACAGTCACCATTGAACTATCGCCTTATGATTTAACACGTGGGCGGATTACATGGAACAAAAGATAATGGAGGTTAAATTATGAAAGTAAGACCATCGGTTAAAAAAATCTGTGCAAAATGCAAGATAATTAAAAGAAAAGGAAAAGTTATGGTTATTTGTGAAAATCCAAAGCACAAACAAACTCAAGGCTAGGAGGAGAAAGAAATGGCTCGTATTAAAAATATTGAATTACCTAATGAAAAGCACGTTGTTATTGGTTTAACAGCTATTTACGGGATAGGTCGTAATTTAGCCGCCGAAATCTGTGATGCAGCAAAAGTTGCTCAAGATAAGAAAGTTAAAGACCTAACTAACGATGAAATTACTGCCCTTCGTGTTGAAGTAGATAAAAACACTGTTGAAGGCGAACTTCGTCGTGATGTTCAAATGAGCATTAAAACCAAGATGGAAATAAACTGCTATCAAGGGGTAAGACACAAAAAAAGGTTACCAGTTCGTGGTCAAAGTACATCAAGAAATGCACGTACGCGAAAAGGTCGCGGTAAAGTTGTGGCAAATAAGAAAAAAGTAGGCAAATAGGAGGTTAGATTATGGCATATAATAGAAGAAAAAGAAAAGTTAAGAAAAACATACCGGAAGCGCAAGCTCATATTCACTCAACCTATAACAATACTGTTGTATCTATTACAGATAAAGACGGGAATGTTATTAGTTGGGCTTCAGCAGGAACAATCGGCTATAAAGGCTCAAAGAAGAAGACTCCTTTTGCAGCTGGTTTAAGTGCCGAAGCGGCAGCTCAATCCGCTAAAGAAAATGGCGTACTTAGAGTTGAAGTTTTTGTTACTGGCTTAGGCTCTGGACGTGAAAATGCAATAAGATCATTACAAACAGCCGGACTAGAAATAACAGCAATAAATGATGTTACACCAATTCCACACAATGGTTGTCGTCCACCAAAAAGACCTAGAAATTAGTTAAGAGAGGGGATTAAAATATGTTAACATTTGAAAAACCAGAGTATAAGATTGCCGAGTATATTGAAAGCAATCATTATGGAAAGTTTGAACTTGAACCACTAGAAAGAGGTTTTGGAACAACGATGGGCAACGCTCTTCGTCGGGTAATGCTATCAAGCTTACCAGGAAGCGCTATTACATCAGTAAAAATTGATGGGGTAATGCATGAATTTCAAAAAATAGACGGGATCGTTGAAGATGTAACGAGCATCGTTCTTGCTTTAAAAAGTGTTGTTTTAAAAAACTACTCAAAAGAAAATAAAATAATTAGACTTACTGCCAATAAAGAAGGTGTGGTAACAGCGGGCGATATTGATCGTGATGCTGATATTGAAATAATTAATCCAGGACTAGTAATTGCTAACGTTGTAAAAGGTGGCA